>NZ_WWIA01000771.1 GCF_009870065.1 Streptomyces sp. SID5785
GGCCGGTCCGGGCGGCCGGTCCGGGCGGCCGGTCCGGCTCAGGGGGCGGCGAGCTCCATCTCCCCGACCTCGTCGGTGCCGCTCGTCTCGCCCGTCGGGCGGAAGCCGAGACGGAGGTAGAACGCCGCGGGGCCGGTCGGGCCGGGGTGCCAGGTCGTGGTGAAGCGGGTGCCGCCGCGGTGGCGGATCTCGGCGGCGACCGCCTCGACCGCGAAGCGGCCGTAGCCGCGGCCCTGTTCGCCGTCCGCGATGTTGAGGCGCCACAGGCCGGAACGCACGTCGTCGCGGGAGCCGTCGCCCTTCCAGTCGATGCCGAAGAAGGCCATGAGGAAGCCGACGGGCCGGTCCCCGTCGACGATCAGGCGCGGCCACGCCACGTCCGGGTGCACGTACGCCTCGGCGAGGGACTTCACGACGGGCGCGACCCGGTGCTCCTGGTCGGGGCGGACCCGGATGCCGAGCGCGGCGTCCAGGTTGGCCGGAGTGATCTTCTCCAGGTGCGGCTCATGCGTCATGTCGTGCGTCATGTCGTGCGTCATGCGAGGAGCCTAGGCAGGCGCCGCACCGCAGCGTCGCGGCGTGACCCAGGTCACATTTGCGGGCGGTCACATCGTCGGCGTGCGCTCCGTCATCCAGATGTAAGCGACCAGGAACCACTCGCAGAAGCAGTAGGACTAGGAGAGCGCCATGGAAGCCCGTCTCGACCTCTTCGGCAACGCCGTCACCGCCAAGTTCATCCGCCACATCAACGCCGCGGGCAAGGCCCTCGAGGCGGTGGAGCTGCCGAAGTTCACCGCGGACCTCGTCCTGATCCGGGCCAGCCAGGTCAACGGCTGCGGGTTCTGCCTCGACATGCACACGAAGGACGCCGCCGAGGCGGGCGAGACCGCGCAGCGGCTGCACATGATCGCCGCCTGGCGCGAGGCGAAGGTGTTCACCGACGCCGAGCGCGCGGCGCTGGAGCTGGCCGAGGCCGGGACCCGGCTCGCCGACGCCTCGGGCGGGGTGTCCGACGAGGTGTGGGCGAACGCCGCCAAGCACTACGACGAGGACCAGCTCGCCGCGCTCGTCGGGGTGATCGCCCTGATCAACGCCTACAACCGGCTGAACGTGATCACCCAGCAGCCGGCGGGCGACTACCGGCCCGGGATGTTCGGCTGACCCGCGCGGTCCGGCACCGCCCCGTTCACGGTTCGCCGTTCATCGCTCATCGCTCCCCGTGGCCGCGGGCCGGCCACGGGGGCGTAGCCTCTTCGAACAGACTTGCACCGGTATGACCAGGAGGCTCCAGCCATGGCCCGTTCCCTGCCCACCGCACCGATCGCCGCCGCCGGCCTGATCGGCGGGTACGCCACGGCCCGCTTCACGAAGAAGCGCCCGCTGGGCGGCGCCGTGCTCGCCGTCGCCGGGGCGGCCGCCGCGACGCAGTGGACGAAGACACGGGGCGGGAAGGTCGCGGGCGCGCTGACCGGTGCGTACGTCGCGGCATTCGCCGGGTCGCACCCGCTGGCCAAGAAGGTCGGGGCGTGGCCGGCGGTGTTCGGCGCCGCCGGAGCCGTCGCCGCCGCCTCCTACCTCCTGGTGGACCGCCGCGGCGCCTGACGCACCCCCGCCGGCTACCGGGTGAGCGCCGGTTCCAGGACCGGCGCCAGGACCGGCGCCAGGGCCCGGGCGTAGGCCTCCGACAGATGGCCGTCGTCGCGGTAGACGAGCGTGTCCGCGACGACGGTCGGGCACCGCGTGCTGCCACACAGCCAGGGCCCGGGGTCGATCACCGCGCTGCCGGTCGCCTTCGCCGCGGCCCGCAGCGCGGTGGCCTTCACCGGGTCCTTCGCCGCGTGCGCCGGGTCCGTCGCGCACCGGGACAGGTCGAGCGGGTGCGTCGCCGCGCAGTCCACCGCGTCCGACGGCGGCCAGGGCGTGTCCAGGAGCGCGGCCACCCGGGCGCCGCCGGACCGCAGCGCCCGGTACGTGCGCGCGTAGCCCGCGGTCCACTGACGGACGGCGTCGCCGTCCGCGTGCACCGGGTCACCGGAGTCCGACGACGCGGCGATCACCAGATCGGGGTGGAGCGCCGCGATCCGGTCGAGGACCTTCGCCCGCCAGGTGTCGCACGCCGTGTAGGGCCGGCCGCCGAGGACGATCGTCACGTCGGCGGTCTTGCACGAGGCCTTCGTCAGGGAGACGAGCCGCCAGTGGCGCTCGCGCGCGATCCGGTCGAGCGCCGGGAACCACTGGGCGGCGTGCGAGTCGCCGAAGAGCACGACGGTGGTGTCCGACGCCGGGTCCCCGTAGACGCACGGGCCCGGGACGGCCGTCGACGTGACCGAGATGTGGCAGTGGTCCCGGTAGACCGCGGAGCGCCCGTCCTTGATCGCGGTGAGGCCGGGCGACAGATTGCCCGGGACGGCGTCCGGCGGCGTGGCCAGGAACCGCGCGAGCCGGGCGGCCGGGTCCGGCGCCGCGTCGAGCGCCGCGGCCAGCCGGGGCGCCGGCCGGCCCGAGTCGATCGCGGGCGGGAACTGGGCGGCGACGAGCGCGACGGCCACCGCCCCGCCCGTCAGGGCCGCCCCGAGACCGAGCGCCGGGCGCGGCCGGTCCCGCAGCGCCCGCGCGAACCGTACGGGGTTCTCGACGCACCGCAGCGTCAGCCAGGCCGGCAACAGCGCACCCGCGCACACCGCGAGCCCTGTGCGCAGACCCGCCGGACGGCCGAGCGCGGCGGGCACGACCACGAGCAGCGGCCAGTGCCACAGGTACCAGCTGTACGAGAGGCCGCCGACCCACGTCAACGGGCGCCGCCGGAGCAGGAGTTCACCGCCGAAGCGGCTCGGGGCGCAGCCCCCGGCCAGCACCAGGAGCGCCCCGGCGACCGGCACGAGCGCCGCGTACCCGGGGAACACGGTCGCGTCGCCGAAGACCAGCGCCGACCCGACGACCGCGGCGAGGCCCGCCCACGACAGCGCCCCGGCGAGCAGCGGCGGCAGCCCGCGCAGCCGGTGCGCGCCGAGGGCGAGGAGCGCACCGGCGGCGAGCTCCCAGGCGCGGGTGTGCGCGCCGAAGTAGGCCCAGGACGGCGCGCTTTCGGTGGTCGTGACGCTCAGGGCGAAGGAGGCGGCGGCGAGGAGAGCGGCGGCCAG
>NZ_WWIA01000772.1 GCF_009870065.1 Streptomyces sp. SID5785
TACGGGCGGGCGGCCGAGTGGACGATCACCAGGGCCCTGCTCGCCGAGGGGCTCGACGCACCGGCCGGCACCGGCACGGTGCGCGTGCTGCCGCACTCCCCCGGCCGCACCGCCATCGAGTTCCGCTCGCCGGACGGGCTGGCGACCCTGCGTTTCGACACCGGCGTCCTGCGCCGCTTCGTCGACCGCACCCGCACCGTGGCGGCGAGCACGGCGGCCGCCACCCTGCCCCGGCCGCGCACGGGGGACGTCGTCGTGCCGATGACCGGGCACGACGGACAGGTCAACCGTCTCGGGCCACGGCTGCGTGCCATGCGGCAGGAGCAGGGGCTGTCCCTGGACCGGGCCGCTGCCGCCGCGGGCCTGTCCCGGCTGTGGGCCGCGCAGATCGAGAGCGGCGAACTCCTCGACCTGGACACGGTCTCGCGCTACGCCCGGGGGCTCGGGGCGCGGGTCACGCTGTCGGTGGAGTACGCGGCCGGAGAGCCGGGCGGCGTGCGGGTGCCTCGGCGCCGGACCTCTCAGTGCACCGGTTAGCGGCGGCCGGGCCGCACCGGTCAACCCGGGTCCGCCGTACCCCTCGTACGCATGGCACGGCCCCGTCCCCGCGAAACCCGGGCGGCCGGGGCCGCGTTGGTCGGGCGGGTACACGGAGCGGCCGCCGCGCCCGGGACACGGGAGAAGCGGGGCGTGGCGGTCGCTCTCCCGGCCGCCGCTCCACGGATCGGCCGCCTCCCCGGCCCGCACCCCTCGCCCGTACGCCGCGGCTCAGTCCTCGGGTGCGACGAAGTCGCACCACACCGCCTTGCCCTCGCCGCGCGGTTCGACGCCCCAGCGGGACGCGGTGGCCTCCACCAGCATCAGGCCGCGGCCCGACGTGGCCGTCTCCCCCGGCGAGCGGCGGTGCGGCCGGGCGCTGGAGCGGTCCTTCACCCACAGCCGTACGGTCCTGGGCGGGCCGGTGAGCACTTCGAGGGTGAGGATGGCGCCGCCCTCGGTGTGCACGAGCGCGTTGACGAGCAGTTCGCCCGCGGCGACCTCGACGTCGTCGGCGACCTCGCCGAGCCCCCACGCGGTGAGGTGCTCGCGCAGCGCCGCCCGGGTGTCGGCGAGGCCCTCCGGGTCCGCCTGGTGGACGTAGCGGTGGATGCGCGGCGCCTTCGGAGTGCCCGGGTCGGGCACCCGGCGCAGGACCAGCAGGGCGACGTCGTCACCGCTGCCCCAGGTCTCCCACAGGGTGCTGGACAGGTGGTCGGCGATGTCCTCGGCGTGCTCGGGGCCGGTGCTCAGGGCGCCGGACAGGGCCTGCATCCCCGCGTCGAGGTCGAGGCCCGGCTCCTCCACGAGGCCGTCGGTGCACAGCACGAGCGTCTCGCCGGGCACCAGGTCGAGGCGGGTCTCGGGGAAGTCCTCGATCTCGAAGTCGGTGGCGATCCCCAGCGGCAGTCCGCCGTGCAGCCGCGGAATGCCGACCCGGCCGTCGACGTGGCGCACGAGCGGCGGCAGATGCCCGGCCCGGACCGCGCGCACGATGCCGGTGGCCGGGTCGAACTGGGCGTAGGTGCACGTGGCGAAGCGCTCCGTGTCCAGCTCCGCGAGGAAGCGTGAGGCACGGGAGAGGACGGTCGACGGCGGATGCCCCTCCCCGGCGAACGCCCGGAGCGCGATGCGGAGTTGGCCCATGATCGCGGCGGCGTGCGTGTCGTGGCCCTGGACGTCGCCGA
>NZ_WWIA01000773.1 GCF_009870065.1 Streptomyces sp. SID5785
GCCGGAGCCGGAGCCGGAGCCGGAGCCGGAGCCGGACCGCCGCGCCCTACAGGCCGAGCACGCCCGGGTCCGCCGCCAGCTCCTTGAAGAGGCCCGCGGGATCCGTCACCAGTCGCCGCTCCTCCAGGTTCATGACCGCCCCGACGCCGAGCACCTCCGCGGCGAGCGTGCCGTCCGTCCTGCGCACCGACTGCCGGATGCGGAACGTACGGCTCTCGCCCCACTCGAAGACGCAGTCCACGTCCACCTCGTCGCCGGCGCGCAGCTCCCGGCGGTAGCGCACGGTCGTCTCCAGGGCGACGGGCCCCACGCCCCGGGCCAGCAGCTCGCTCTGGGCGATCCCCGCGCGCCGCAGGACCGACCAGCGGGCGTGCTCCGCGTACTGCAGGTAGACCGCCTGGTTCAGATGGCCCTGGGAGTCGGTCTCGTAGCCCCGGACCTCGATCCGGACGGTGAACGGCTCGGCGTCGCCCTCGGCGCCGGGCCCGGTGTGCGGTCCCGCGGTCGGCTCTGTCACGGCGTTCCTCTCGCTGTTCCTCGCGGCGGTGCCCCGCCCGCATGTGTGAGCGCTTGCTCAGGCTACGCCCGCCGGGGTGAGGCGAGCAGCCAGCGCTCGGCCCGCGCCCCCGTGTGCTCGCTCACCTGCCAGCCCGCCGCCTTCAGCGCCGCGCCGCACGCCGCGAGAGCGGCCGCGTCCGGATGCCGCACCGCCACCGCCTCGGGCTGCGGCGTCGACGCCACCCGGTACCCCGGCCGCTCGCCGCTCGCCGGTGCCGCGCCCGACGCCTCCAGGGCCAGCGCGGCCGACTCCGCCAGCCGGCCGCGCTCCCACGCGCACGGCCGGTCCACGGCGCCTCCGGGGTTCGTCATGCGGCGTATCTCGAGCAGCCCCTGCCAGGCCGTGCGCACCTCGCGGGCGCGCGCGGGCGACAGGCCGGCGTCCGGCTCACCGCCGAGGCGTGCCCGGAACACGCCGTCCGGTGCGGAAGGCCCCGACAGCGCCGTCGGTGCCGACGGTGCGGCGGCGGGCTGCTCCCCCGAGGCGGCCTCCCGCAGCCGGTGGCCCTGCGGGGTCAGGAAGTGGGCGTGCGGCGGCCGCGGATGCCGGAACGCCAGCTTCAGCACGACGAGCCGCGCCAGCTGGGCCGAGCTGCCGGTGATCCGTCCGGTCTCCGGGTCGGCGGCGCCGATGATCCGCGCCTGGGCGGCGGTCGGTGGTCTGGTCATGGCACACCTCCTGCCGACGATGGTGCAGCAGGGCACTGACAACGGGCCCCGGCCGGGCGCGCGAGCCGGTCAGGGCCGCAGGTTCCAGCCCGCGACCACCGGCCTGCCGTGCTCCGTGCTCATCCGGCTCACCGTGCCCGTCGCCAGCAGGAAGTGCGCCCCGTCCGACGCGGGCAGCCCCAGCCGCCGCGCGGTCAGGACCCGCAGGAAGTGCCCGTGCGCGACCAGCACGACACTGCCCTCGTTGTTCGCGAGCGCCGCGTCCACCTTCGACAGCATGCGGTCGGCGCGCGCCCCGACCTGCTCCGGTGTCTCGCCCGGGTGCTCGGGCGGGCCCGGTGCCACACCGTCGTCGAACAGGAACCAGTCGGGACGGGTGCGGTGGATCTCCAGCGTCGTCACGCCCTCGTAGCCGCCGTAGTCCCATTCGCACAGGTCCGGGTCGACCACGGCCGTGTGGAGTCCCGCGAGCTCCGCCGTGTCGCGGGCGCGCCGCATCGGGCTCGTGAACACCGCGCCCACGTGATAGCTGCCCACGAGCGGCGCGACACGGCGCGCCTGCTCCCTGCCGTTCTCGGTGAGCGGGATGTCCGTCCAGCTGGTGTGCCGGCCGTCCAGCGCCCACTCGGTCTCGCCGTGCCGGACGAGGAGCAGATCACCCAAGGTTCACGCCTGTTCATGAGGTCTCGTGCAGGTCCGCGGCCATTGTCTCCCGGAACCCGGACCGTCCGCGGACCGGGGAGCGCGTCACGGGCAGCACGGGCGGCACCGGCCGGGACTGTCGTACCCGGCCCGTAAGGTCGTACAGGTCGTGCACGTTGCGCAGAAGGACAGGGCAGCGCAGAGCAGAAGGGAAGAGGTGGGGTGGAGTGACGATGCCGCGGACCCCTGCGGTCGCACCGGACGTGGCCGCCCTCTTCCTGCCCGCGCCCCTGCCGCGCGAGGGCCGCATCGCCCTGTGGGCGCCGGACGGCAGCGCACCGCCCGGCGCGGGCGAGGAGATCACCGTGGTGCGGCCGCACGGCACCGGCGTCCGTTCCCGCACGGTCCCCGCGCTCGTGCTCCCCGTCACCGCCGCGCTCCCGCTCCTGCTGGCAGCCCGCC
>NZ_WWIA01000774.1 GCF_009870065.1 Streptomyces sp. SID5785
GACGGCAGCTCGGCCCGGTCGTGCGTCTCCTCCGGGGCGGCGGGCTCGGGGGACGGCGCGGTCGGCGCGGGGGAGAGCGGGGCGACGGCCGCGGGCTGGACGCCCTCCCGCTGCTGGGCGAGGAGCTGCGGCGGGAGCAGCACGACGACGCCCGTGCCGCCGCGCGAGGACGGCCGGAAGTTGACGTCGATGCGGTACTTCTCGGCGAGCCGGCCGACCACGGCGAGGCCGAGCCGGGTGCCCTGGAGCGAGGCGAGGTCGGTGACCCGGCCGGAGACGGCCTCCTCCGCGCGGCGCATCGCCGCGTCGGCCATCTTGAGCCCGCTGTCCTCGATGGTGACGACGATCCCGGCGGACCGTTCCTCCACGTAGACGTGGACCTCGTCGATGGGCGGGGAGAAGTTGGCAGCGTTGTCCATCAGTTCGGCCAGCAGGTGCATCACGCCCTCTGCGGCGAAGCCGGCGATCGCGGCGTTCGACGCGCAGTGCAGCCGCACTCGCTGGTAGGCGGCGATGCGGCCGACGGCGCCGCGCAGCACGCTCTCCATCACGATGGGCTTGTTCCACGCACGGCTGGAGCGGCCGCCCATCAGCAGGGCGAGGCGGTCGGTCATGAGGCCGAGCTGGGACGTGGCGTGGTCCAGGCGCAGCAGGTCGCCGAAGACCTCCTCGCCGTGGCGCTCCTGCATGCTGCGCAGATCGGCGAGCATGCTCACGGACTTGGCCTGCACCCGGCTCAGCGCCTTCGCGGAGGCGGCCTGCGCGGCGGCGGCCCGCCGTTCGCTGAGCGCCAGTTCCCGCAGGAACGCTTCGGCGGGGACCCGGAGCAGTGGCGTCGCGGGCCAGTCCAGCTCGGCGAGGACCGTGTCGGCGGACGCCCCCGCGTGCAGCCGCGCCACGGCC
>NZ_WWIA01000775.1 GCF_009870065.1 Streptomyces sp. SID5785
TCGTCTACGTGGACAACGACCCGATCGTGCTGGCCCACGCGGAGGCCCTCCTGACGAGCACGCCGGAGGGCCGCACGGACTATCTCGACCTGGACCTGCGCGACGCCGACGCGATCCTGGAGCGGGCCGCGCAGAGTCTGGACCTCACCCGGCCGGTGGCGCTGATCCTGCTGGGCGTCGTCATCTTCATCGAGGACGACGCCCAGGCGCTCGGGACCGTCCGGCACCTCATGGACGCGCTGCCCGCGGGCAGCCATCTCGTCCTGTCGCACACCGTCACGCGCCCGGACATGCCGGACGTCGACGCGGCGGTGGCGTTCTGGAACGAGCACGGCACGCCCCGGCTGACCCAGCGCACCCCGGAGGCCGTGGCCGGCTTCTTCGACGGCCTGGAGCTGCTCGAGCCGGGTGTCGTCTCGTGCAACCGCTGGCGCCCGCAGGACGGCGGGGCCGCCCTGCCGGACGAGGTGGCCATGTTCGGCGGCGTCGGGCGCAAGGCCTGACGCCGCCGTCCGGCGTCAGGCGCCGCCGTCGACCCGCCGCCCGGCCCGCAACGCGACGGTCTCCCCGCCGAACCGGGCGCGGAAGGTGCGGTCGTGGGAGACCGCGATCACGGCGCCGGGGTACGCGGCGAGCGCCGACTGGAGGTCCTCGACGAGGTCGAGCGCGATGTGGTTGGTCGGCTCGTCGAGGATCAGCAGGTCGGCCGGCCGGGTGACCAGCCGAGCGAGCTGCAACCGCCTGCGCTGGCCCGCCGACAGCGCGGCGACGGGGACGTGCAGGTCCTCCTCGCGGAACAGCCCGAGGGCGAGGAGCCGATCGACGTGCTCGTCCGGCGGACCGGGCCGGCCGGCCGCGAAGGCGTCGAGCAGCGGGAGCCGGGTGGAGTGCGGGGGCAGCTCCTGGGCGAGGTAGCCGGTGCGGGCGGGGCGCCGGGCCGTGCCGGCGTCCGGTTCCAGGTCACCGGCGAGGACGCGCAGCAGGGTCGTCTTGCCCGCCCCGTTCTCCCCGCTGACGAGGATCCGCTGTCCCGGCGCGATCGTCAGCAGCCCCTCCAGGCACAGGCGTTCGCCGACCCGTACGCCGTCGAGCTCGGCCACGGGGCC
>NZ_WWIA01000082.1 GCF_009870065.1 Streptomyces sp. SID5785
GACCCCGGCCGCCGCCGACACGGCCGCGGAGCCGGACGACAGGCCGCTCACCCGCGTCGAGGCCCGCCGCGCCGCCCGCGCCGCACGGCCCGGCGCCGGAGTCGTCGCCAGCCGCGCCATCGGCGAGGTCTTCATCACCCTCGGCGTCCTGATGCTGCTGTTCGTCACCTACCAGCTCTGGTGGACGAACGTGCGCGCCCACAACATCGCGGGCGACGCCCGCAGCCACCTCGAGGACGACTGGGCCAAGGGCAAGGGCAAGCCCGGCACGTTCGAGCCCGGCCAGGGCTTCGCGATCCTCTACATCCCGAAGCTGGACGTCGTCGTGCCGATCGCCGAGGGCATCAGCAAGCCCAAGGTGCTCGACAAGGGGATGGTCGGGCACTACGGCAAGGACAGCATCCCGACGGCGATGCCCGACGCGAAGAAGGGGAACTTCGCGGTCGCCGGGCACCGCAACACGCACGGCGAGCCGTTCCGCTACATCAACCGGCTCGAACCTGGCGATCCGATCGTCGTCGAGACGCAGGACAAATACTACGTCTACAAGATGTCCAGCATCCTCCCGCAGACCCCGCCGTCGAACACTTCTGTGATCGACCCGGTTCCCGCGGGGTCCGGTTTCACCAAGCCGGGCCGGTACATCACACTGACCACCTGCACGCCGGAATTCACCAGCACCTACCGCATGATCGTCTGGGGCAGGATGGTCGAGGAGCGGCCGCGCAGCGAGGGAAAGCCGGAAGCTCTCGTCGAGTAGGCGGGCGCACCGGCGGCGGGGCATCACGGGTACGGCACAGGACGGGACGGGGCATCAGGCAGTGGCAGCGACGACCGGCCGCGAGAGCGACCACGGGCCAGACGTGGAGCGGGACACCGAGCCGGAGTCGCCCGCACCCCCGCGCCCGCCGCGCAGGGGCTGGCTGGCGACCTCCGTCAGCGTGTTCGGCGAACTCCTCATCACCGCGGGCCTGATCCTCGGCCTCTTCGTGGCGTACTCGCTGTGGTGGACCAACGTGATGGCCGACCGCGAGGCCCACCGGCAGGGGAACAAGGTCCGCGACCACTGGGCCGCGGACAAGGGCCCTGGCGCCCTCGACACCAAGGACGGCATCGGCTTCCTGCACGTCCCCGCGATGAGCAAGGGCGAGGTGCTCGTCGAGAAGGGCACCACGTCGAAGATCCTCAACGACGGTGTGGCCGGCTACTACACGGACCCGGTGAAGTCGGCGCTGCCGACCACCGGCAAGAAGGGCAACTTCACCCTCGCCGCACACCGCGACGGCCACGGCGCCAAGTTCCACAACATCGACAAGATCGAGAAGGGCGACCCGATCGTCTTCGAGTCGAAGGACAAGTGGTACGTCTACAAGGTCTACGCGACCCTGCCCGAGACCTCGAAGTTCAACGTGGACGTCATCGACCAGGTGCCCGAGGAGTCCGGCAAGAAGAAGCCCGGGCACTACATCACCCTGACGACCTGCACGCCCGTCTACACGTCCCGCTACCGGTACGTGGTGTGGGGCGAGCTGGAGCGCGTCGAGAAGGTCGACAGCGACCGCACACCGCCGAAGGAACTGCGCTGACGCGCGCGCCGCACGGCGCGGCGCCCCCGGCACGTGAGAGGGCCCCGGCTCCCCCTGAGGGGAGCCGGGGCCCTCGCGTCGTACCCGGGTGACCCGGACGGCGTCAGCGGTCGCCGAGGCCGCCGATGAAGCCGTCCCCGCCGCCGTTCTGGTTTCCGCCGCCGCCCGCGATGGTGATCAGGGTGATCGTGTCGCCCTTCTTCACCGGGCTGTTCGCGCCGGGGTTGGCGGCAGCCACGGTCGCGTTCGGGTCGTCGACCGAACCGGGCTGCAGCTGGACGTTGAGCCCCATGCCGGACAGCTGCTCGCGCGCGTCCTTGAGCTTCTTGCCCACGATGTCGCCCGGGACCGTCAGCTGCTCGCCCTCCTTGGCGACCTTCAGGGTCACCGTGGAGCCCGGCTCGGCCTCGGAGTTCGCGGCGAGGCTCTGACCGAAGACCTTGCCGGCCTCGGCCTGGTCGGTCTCCTCCTCCGAGCAGGACGCCTTCAGCTTGTTCTGCTCGAGCGTGGCCGTGGCCTGCTCACAGGTCAGGTTCTTGGCGCTGGAGACGTCGGGAACGACGACGGTCTCCTTCTTCTTGGCCACGGTGAGGGTGATCGCCGTGCCCTTCTCGACCTTGGAGTCCCCCTTCGGGGTCTGGTCGATGACCTTGCCCTCGGTGCGGTCGGACTCCCGGGTCTTCTTCGAGATGTTGTCGAAGCCCTTGTCCTCGAGCTGCGCGACCGCCTCGTCGTACGAGAGGCCCTGCACGTCAGGGACGGTCACCTTGGGCGCGCCCGTGGACATGCGGACGGTGATCGTGTCGCCCTTCTGCACCGAGCCGCTCTTCGGGTCCTGCTCGCAGACGTGCTTGGCCGGCTCGTCCTCGCAGGGCATGCTCTCGCCGCGGACGACCTTCAGGTCGACGTTCTCCGCCTTCTGCTGGGCGTCCGCGAAGGTCTCGCCGACCAGGCTCGGCACGTCGACCTTGCCGGAGTCGCTGCCGCCGCTGCTGACCCACTTGCCGATCAGGATGGCGCCGACCAGGACCAGGAGGCCCGCGACGACCAGCAGGATCGTCGAGGTGTGGTTCTTCTTGCCCTGCTTGCGGCGGCCCGGGCGGTCGTCGTAGCCGTAGCCGCCGTCGTCCGGGTTGACCGGGGGCAGCATCGAGGTGGGGGCCGCGCCGCCGTTCTGCGGGTGCAGCATGGCCGTCTGCTGGTCGTCCGGGTTGCCGTAGCCGACCGCGCCCATGGCGGCGGTGGCGGCGACCGGCTGGCCGTCGAGGCAGGCCTCGATGTCCGCGCGCATCTCGTCGGCCGACTGGTAGCGGTAGTCGGGGTCCTTGACCAGGGCCCTGAGGACGATCGCATCCATCTCGGGCGTGATCTCGGGGTCGAAGACCGACGGCGGCTGGGCCTCCTCGCGCACGTGCTGGTACGCGACCGCGACCGGGGAGTCGCCGACGAACGGCGGCCGGACGGTCAGCAGCTCGTAGAGGAGACAACCCGTCGAATAGAGGTCCGAGCGGGCGTCGACCTGCTCGCCCTTGGCCTGCTCCGGGGAGAGGTACTGGGCGGTGCCGATGACCGCGGCCGTCTGCGTCATCGTCATGCCGGAGTCACCCATGGCGCGGGCGATGCCGAAGTCCATGACCTTCACCTGACCGGTGCGGGTCAGCATCACGTTGGCCGGCTTGATGTCGCGGTGGACGATGCCCGCGCGGTGCGAGTACTCGAGGGCCTGGAGGATGCCGATCGTCATCTCCATGGCCCGCTCGGGCAGCAGCTTGCGCCCGGAGTGCAGCAGCTCGCGCAGCGTGGATCCGTCGACGTACTCCATCACGATGTACGGGATGGAGATGTTGTCGACGTAGTCCTCGCCGGTGTCGTACACCGCCACGATCGCGGGATGGTTGAGCGAGGCGGCCGACTGGGCCTCCCGGCGGAACCGGGCCTGGAACGACGGGTCGCGCGCGAGGTCAGCCCGCAGCGTCTTCACCGCCACGGTGCGGCCGAGCCGGGTGTCATGCGCGAGGTAGACCTCCGCCATGCCACCACGGCCGAGCACCTGGCCCAGCTCGTACCGGCCGCCGAGGCGACGCGGCTCTTCCATGGTTACCTACCAGCCCTCTCCGTCGGTTCCGACCGTCCCGTGCACGGGCGGGCGGTGTGCCGTCCGGCATACCGTACCCGCCCCGCCCGGCCTGACCTGGCCAGCGCCGGGAGCCGTGACAGGACCGGTATCGCCACGTGCGACTTCGTGAAGAACAGGTGACCGGGCTCACAGCAAGAGGTGAACCCGGTCCTGCCCGACGGTGCGTGTGGCGCGTCCGGCGTCCGCACCGCCTGTGCTGCGTGCCTCACTTCTTGCTGTTGATGACCGCTTCCATGACGCTCTTGGCGATCGGAGCGGCGAGACCGCCACCCGAGATGTCACCGCGGTCGGCGTCGCTGTCCTCGACGACGACGGCCACGGCGACCGGGGTTCCCGAGTCCGTCTTCGCGTAGGAGACGAACCAGGCGTACGGGGTGCCCTCGTTGTTCACGCCGTTCTGCGCGGTACCGGTCTTGCCGCCGACGGTGGCGCCGTCGATCTTGGCCATCGTGCCGGTGCCCTTGTCGACGACCGTCTCCATCATCGACTGGAGCTTCTGCGCGTTCTCCTCGGAGAGCGGCCGGCTCATCTCCTTGGGCTCGTTCTTCTCGATCGTGTCGAGGTTCGGAGCCTTGAGCTCGTCGATCATGTACGGCTCCATGAGGGCGCCGTCGTTCGCGATCGCGGCGCCGACCATCGCCATCTGCAGCGGGGTGGCAGCGGTGTTGTACTGGCCGATGGACGAGAGCGCCGTCTGGGACGGGTTCATGTCCTCGTCGAAGTTCGACCTGCTGGAGCGGACGGGGACGAACTGCTCCTCGTTGAAGCCGAACTTCTCCGCGGTCTCCCGCATCTTGTCCTTGCCGAGGTCGGAGCCGACCTTGCCGAAGACCGTGTTGCACGAGTACTGCAGGGCCACGCGCAGGGTCGCGTCCTTGCAGGGGATGTTGCCCTCGTTCTTCAGCTCGGTCTGGGTGCCCGGCATCGTCCACGGCAGCGGGCTGTCCGTCTTCTCGTCCGGGTCCGTGTACTTGCCGTGCTCCAGCGCGGCCGCGGCCGTGACCAGCTTGAAGGTGGAGCCCGGCGGATACGTCTCGCGCAGGGCCCGGTTCTGGAGCGGCTTGTCCTTGTCCTTGTCGAGCTTGGAGAAGGTCTCGCCGTCCTTCGTCAGGTTCCCGGCGAACGACGACGGGTCGTAGGACGGCGTCGACGCCAGCGCGAGGATCTTGCCGGTGGACGGCTCGATCGCGGCGACCGCGCCCTTGCCCTTGAGCTTCAGACCGTTGTACGCGGCCCGCTGCGCGTCGGCGTTGAGCGTCGTGACGACATTGCCGCCCTCCTTCGGCTTGCCCGTGATCATGTCGAGCGTGCGGCGGAAGAAGAGCCGGTCGTCGTCGCCGGAGAGGATGCCGTCCTCGATGTTCTCGATCTGGCTGGCGCCCACGACCTGCGACGAGTACCCGGTGACGGGCGACCACATGGGCCCGTCCTTCCAGGTCCGCTTGTACTTCAGGTCGGTGTCGTCGGTCTTCACGGAGCCGGTGATCGGCTTGCCGTCGACGATGATGTCGCCGCGCGGCGTGGAGTACCGGGCGATGGCGACACGGCGGTTGTCGTCGTCCGAGGCGAGCGTGTCCGCCTTGACGTACTGGAGCCAGTTGTCCCTGATCAGCAGGGTCAGGACCAGGAGGCCGCAGAAGATCGCGATCCGGCGCAGGGGCTTGTTCACGGTCGGACCACCTGGGTCATCTCGGCGTCGGGACTGGGGGCGGGCGCGGGCGCGGGCCGTCGGGCGGTGTCGCTGATCCGGATCAGGATGCCGATCAGCGCCCAGTTCGCGATGACGGACGAACCGCCGTACGCGAGGAAGGGCATCGTCATACCGGTCAGCGGGATGAGCCCCATGACACCGCCGGCCACGACGAAGACCTGCAGCGCGAAGGCGCCGGACAGGCCGATGGCGAGCAGCTTGCCGAACGGGTCGCGGGCCGCGAGGGCGGTGCGCACACCGCGCTCCACGATCAGCGCGTAGATCAGCAGGAGCGCCATCAGTCCGGCCAGGCCCAGCTCCTCGCCGAACGTGGCGAGGATGAAGTCGGAGTTGGCGGCGAAGCGGATCAGCTCGGAGTGGCCCTGGCCCCAGCCGGTGCCCAGCGTGCCGCCGGAGCCGAACGCCCACAGGGCCTGCATGGCCTGCTCGGAGTGGCCCCCGACGCCCTGCCGGCTGAGCGCGAACTCCTTCATCGGGTCGAGCCAGGCGTCCACACGCTGCTGGATGTGCGGCTCGAAGCTCGCCACACCCACGGCGCCGACCGCGGACATCATCAGACCGAACACGATCCAGCTGGTCCGCTCGGTGGCGACGTACAGCATGATGACGAACATTCCGAAGAACAGCAGCGACGTACCGAGGTCGGTCTCGAACACCAGGATGAGGATCGAGATGCCCCAGACCACGAGGATCGGGCCGAGGTCGCGGCCGCGCGGCAGGTACAGACCCGCGAAGCGGCGGCTGGCCAGCGCCAGCGCGTCGCGCTTCACCATCAGGTAGCCCGCGAAGAAGACCGCGAGGACGATCTTGGCGAACTCGCCGGGCTGGATGGAGAAGCCGCCGACGTGGATCCAGATCTTCGCGCCGTAGATGTTCTGTCCGAGGCCCGGGACCAGCGGCAGCAGCAGCAGGACGAGCGCGCCGAGCATCGAGATGTACGTGTAGCGCTGCAGGACGCGGTGGTCCTTCAGGAAGATCAGCACGACGATGAACAGCGCGATGCCCATGGCCGTGTACATCAGCTGGCGCGGGGCCGCGTTGCCCGCCTGGTGGATCGACTGGAGCAGCTCCGACTGGTCGAGCCGCCAGATGGCGACCAGGCCCAGGCCGTTGAGCAGCGTCGCCAGCGGCACGAGCAGCGGGTCCGCGTACGCCGCGAACTTCCGTACGACGATGTGCGCGACACCGGCCATCAGGCCGAGGCCGAGGCCGTAGCCGAGCAGGCCCGCGGGCAGCGAACCGTCGATGGCCAGGCCCACGTTGGCGTACGCGAAGATCGGGATGACCACGGCGAACACCAGGAGCGCGAGCTCGGTGTTGCGCCGGCTCGGCGCACCGATCGCGCCGATGGTCGACGTGTGGGTCGTGGAAGAACTACTCATGGCGTGCTGAGGCCCCCAACGGCTCTACTACTGTGCGCACGCCTTGGCCAGCTGCTGCTCTTCCTCGGAGAGAGTGGGGCCAGGGGTGGGCTTGGGAGTTGACGGTGACTTGGCCTTGCCGGAAGGCGACTGCGACGGATCGGGCGAGGGCGCCTTGCGGAACGAGGCCTTCGACGCGGTGCCGCCGGTGGACGTGCCACCCGCCTCGCCCTCGCCGGACTTCGCGTTCTGCTCGCTCTCCGCCTGCTGTCTCGCGGCCTGCTTCTTGCACGCGTTGGCCTGCGCCGACAACTCGACGATCTTGTCCTGCGCCGCGGCGAGATCCCCCTCGGAGATGGTCGCCTCGACCTGCTTGCGCTGGTAGGGCGGCAGGTACTTGAGCTCGATCTCCGGGTGGTCCTTCTCGACGTCCGACAGGCTCACCCAGGCGAGATCCTGGTTGATGCCGCGGTACAGGGCCACGTGCTCGTCGTTCGAGCCGACGAAGTACTGGGTCTGCGTCCAGCGGTAGCCGCCGTAGAGGCCGCCGCCGATGACCGCGAGGGCGAGCACCGTGTACAGGGACCGCTTGAACCACTTCCGGCCGCGGCGCGGCTTCACGAAGTCCTCGTCCGCGTACGCGCCGAAGCCCCCCTCGGGTGCGTAGCCGGCGCTCTCGCCGCTGCCGGGCGGGCCGAACTCGCCACCGCCGCCACCGCCGCCCTGTCCGGGCGCGGGCCGGCCGAGGCCCGCGGCACGGCCCGCCGGGGTCTCCATGGCGCTGCCGTCCTGCAACTGCTGCTGGTTCTCCGCGACCGCGCCGACGATGACCGGGGCGTCGGAGATCTGCCCGGCGAGGGTGTCACCGCTGTCGATGTCGAGGACATCGGCGATGATCACCGTGATGTTGTCGGGGCCGCCGCCGCGCAGCGCCAGCTGGATCAGGTCCTGGACCGTCTCCTGCGGGCCCTGGTAGCTGGCGAGCGTCTCCTCCATCGTCTGGTGCGAGACGACGCCGGACAGGCCGTCCGAGCAGATCAGGTACCGGTCACCGGCGCGCACCTCGCGGATCGACAGATCCGGCTCGACGTGGTCGCCGCTGCCCAGCGCACGCATCAGCAGCGAACGCTGCGGGTGCGTGGTGGCCTCCTCCTCGGTGATGCGGCCCTCGTCGACGAGGCGCTGCACCCAGGTGTGGTCCTGCGTGATCTGCGTCAGCACGCCGTCGCGCAGCAGGTACGCGCGCGAGTCGCCGACGTGCACCAGACCGAGCCGCTGGCCCGTCCACAGCAGCGCGGTCAGGGTGGTCCCCATGCCCTCGAGCTGGGGGTCCTCCTCGACCATGAGGCGCAGCTGGTCGTTGGCCCGCTGCACGGCGGTGCCGAGCGAGGTCAGGATGTCCGATCCGGGCACGTCGTCGTCGAGCGCGACGATCGTGGAGATCACCTCGGAGCTGGCCACCTCACCGGCGGCCTGGCCCCCCATGCCGTCGGCGATCGCGAGCAGCCGGGGCCCGGCGTAACCGGAGTCCTCGTTGCCCTCGCGGATCATTCCTTTGTGCGATCCGGCGGCGAAGCGCAGTGACAGACTCATGCGCACCTGCCCCGTCGATTCCGACTCCGGGTACATCCGCACGGTGCCCACCCTCCGGTCGGGAGCGTGCCGGAGTCCCGGTCGGGGACTGCCGCGCCGGCTCGCTCGCTCCGCTCGCGCTCATTCATGACGTAGCACTACTTCCGCAGCTCGATGACGGTCTTGCCGATGCGGATCGGCGCGCCCAGCGGGATCGGCTGGGGCGTCGTGAGCCGGGTCCGGTCGAGATACGTGCCGTTCGTGGACCCGAGGTCCTCGACGATCCACTGGCCGTCCCGGTCCGGGTAGATCCTGGCGTG
Source organism: Streptomyces sp. SID5785 (assembly GCF_009870065.1). Taxonomy (GTDB): domain Bacteria; phylum Actinomycetota; class Actinomycetes; order Streptomycetales; family Streptomycetaceae; genus Streptomyces. The sequence continues at coordinate 8,688 of NZ_WWIA01000082.1, forward strand.
CCTGCTGGACGCGTAGTCGTCGTCCAGCACGATCGTGCTGTCGTGCGCCCGGCCCAGCGTGATGGTCTGCCCCTGCAACGCCACCGTGGTGCCGGTGAGGGTGCCTTCGGAGACCACGAGCTTGGTCGGGGCGCCGCGGCGCTGCCGGCCACCGCCCGACTGCTGCTGCTGGCGCTGCTGCGGCGGCGCGGCCTGGCGGGCGGCCTGCTGCGCGCGCCCGCTCTCACGACGTGCGCCGCGCTGTGTGACACGCGTGCCGAACAGGTCGCTGCGGATGACCTGGACGGCCACGATCACGAACAGCCACAGAACGGCCAGGAAACCCAACCGCATGACCGTCAGGGTCAGCTCTGACATTGCCCCCGCTTCACCCTTCGGCTTGCCGGTAAACGATGGTGGTGGAGCCCACGACGATCCGCGAGCCGTCGCGGAGCGTAGCGCGGGTGGTGTGCTGTCCGTCCACCACGATCCCGTTGGTGGACCCGAGATCGGCGACTGTCGAGGGTGTTCCGGTCCGGATCTCGCAGTGCCGGCGCGAGACGCCGGGGTCGTCGATCCGCACGTCGGCCTCGGTGGACCGGCCGAGCACGAGGGTGGGGCGGGAGATCTGGTGGCGTGTGCCGTTGATCTCGATCCAGTGACGCGTCCGGCTGCCCGGCATCGGACCGGCGGCCGGGCGCTGTGCCGCGGCGGCCGGGCCCGAGGGGGCGTGCGCGGGGCGCCCGGGGGGCGGTGCGGACGGCATCGGCGGCGCGGCGGCGGGCGGGTACCCGTAGCCGCCGGGCGCCTGCGGGGGCCGGGGCGCGGCCGCGGGTCCCGGGTGCTGCTGCTCGGGGCGGTCCTGGCTGGTGGACGAGGCGAGGGTGCGGCTGCGCACGCGGTACAGACCCGTGTCCAGGTCGTCCGCCTTCTCCAGGTGGACCTTGATCGGGCCCATGAAGGTGTAGCGCTGCTGCTTCGCGTAGTCGCGCACCATGCCGGACAGCTCGTCGCCGAGCTGGCCCGAGTAGGGGGCCAGGCGCTCGTAGTCGGGCGCGCTCAGCTCGACGATGAAGTCGTTGGGCACGACGGTGCGGTCGCGGTTCCAGATCGTCGCGTTGTTGTCGCACTCGCGCTGGAGGGCGCCGGCGATCTCGACGGGCTGCACCTCGGACTTGAAGACCTTGGCGAAGGTGCCGTTGACCAGCCCCTCGAGGCGTTGCTCGAACTTCTTCAGGACTCCCATGGGGCACCTCCTCCTTCGTAGCCGTCCTGCTTGTCGCTGTTGCCTTGCTCGCTCGTGCTGCCAACTTGGTACTGCTTACTGATCGTATCCACGCGCCGGGAAATCGGCTGGTTCCCCCTGTCCGCCCGGTCGATGAGTGTCGACGCTCACAGCCCCGCCCGCCGCGTCGCCAAGAGGGATCGTAGAGGGGGCCTTCGACCAGTGTCCCGTACGCGGCTGTGGAAGCGGACGGCCCCGGCACAACCCGTGGCACCGGCCCGGAGTCGATCATGGACCTCGCGGTGCGCGCTGTCATCCGCCCTGGACAGGTGGGTGCGGGTGCCCGCCGGAAACGGATGTGAATCCACCCTGTGCAGCGTGCTAATCTTCTGGATGTCGGAAGGCGCCCGGCCCGAAAGGGAGCGGGAGCCGGAAGACACACCCAATGCGCGGGTGGCGGAATAGGCAGACGCGCTGGATTCAGGTTCCAGTGCCCGCAAGGGCGTGGGGGTTCAACTCCCCCCTCGCGCACAACGCAGTACCGATGAAACGGGCTGATCGTGAAGACGATCAGCCCGTTTCTGTATGTCCGGATGCCCGGATGCCCGGATGTCCGGATGGCGGGTCGACGGGTGGCGCGCGCCGCGATGTGACGCTGCTCATACATGTGGTTCGGGTGGCTCGGGCCTGTGGTTCAGGTCGTTCCTGGGCCGTGAGACGGCCGGTGGGGCCGGCGGCCTGTTGGGCTGCCGGCCCCACCTTTGTGATCCGCTTCCGCCGGGTCAGGCGGCGATCCGGGCCGCCGTCTCCTTGCCCTTGCGGTGCGCGTCCTCCAGGGCCTTCGTGCGGGAGGCCTCGTAGAGCGGGACGAGCTCGGCCATCGCCGGGTTCTGCGGGGCCATGGTCAGCTCCGGGACGATGAAGTCGAGGTCGAGGCCCAGGCCGTCGCGCAGGGTCGCCTCCAGGAAGTTCTGCACGTGGTCCATGCCCGCGCGCGGGGTGCCCGGCGCGTACGAGCCGCCGCGGCTCGCGACGACGGTGACCGGGGTGCCCTCGGCGGAACGGGACTCGGGGCCCGCGGTGCGGCCCATCAGGATCACGTTGTCCAGCCAGGCCTTCAGGGTGGACGGGATCGCGAAGTTGTACATCGGGGCGCCGATCAGGATCGCGTCCGCCTGCTCCAGCTCCTCGATGAGCGCGATGCGGGCGGCGAAGGCGGCGGCCTGCTCGGGGGTGTGCGTGACGGGGTCCGTGAATCCGGCGAGGTGGGCCTCGGCCGTGATGTGGGGGACGGGGTCCGCGGCGAGGTCGCGGTAGACGACCGTGCCCTCGGGGTGCTGCTCCAGCCAGGCCGTGCGGAAGGCGTCCGTGACCGTGCGCGAGGACGAGGCGGGGCCCGCGAAGACGGAGGAGTCGAGGTGCAGAAGGGTGGCCATGGGTCTCTCCCGGAATGGATCGATGCAGCGTGCTGCAGATGCGTATGCAACTAGTAATAACACAGGGGCTTACTTTTTTTCATCCCCGTACGGGAACGCAGTACTCTGGAGCCATGGCGGGCAACGGGGAAGTGGCGGAGGCCGGGACGCGCACCGAGGCGCCCGAGCCGTGCACGACGGTCGACATCGGGATGACACGGGTCTTCGCGCTGCTGGGGAAGCGGTGGACCGGGCTCGTCGTGGCCGTGCTCATGCAGGGGCCGGTGCACTTCTCGGACCTGCGCCGCGCCATTCCCGGGATCAGCGAGCGCATGCTCTCGGACCGGTTGACGGAGCTCGGCGCCGCCGGTCTCGTCGTGCGCGAGGTCGACGCCGGGCCGCCGCTGCGGGTCGCCTACCGGCTGACCGACGCCGGGCTCGCGCTGGATCCCGCACTGCGTGAACTGGGCGCCTGGTCGGAGAAGTACCTGGGGGTGCCCGAAGGGGCGTGCACGGAGCCGGGAGCGGCCGCGGCGGGGTGCGGGGAGTAGGACGGGGTTCCCCGTTCCGGTGAGGGGCTTGTGCACAGGGCGTGGGTTTTCCACAGGCTCTGACGGGGGTTTTCCGGCGGCTGTACGGTCTTGAGCGATCAGGGACAGAGCGGTGTGCGGCGGTGCGCGGGGCGCGCCCCGCGCGGACGGCCCCGTACGGCTACGGGGTGGGGGAGGCGGTCGGTATGGGTGCAGTCGGAGTCGGGGACGCGGTGGCGACGGTGCCGCACCAGAGCGACGGCGCGACGGGCGGGCGGCGACGCCTGCCCCGGGTGCAGGGGTTCGCGGAGTTCGCGGAGTTCGCCGGGGCGGGCGTGCGGGGTGGGGGCGCCGGGGCCGCCTCGTCCTCGTCCGCGTTCCCGTCCGCGCCCTCGCCCAAGGAGGCGGGGAAGGCGCTGCGGCGCACCGTGGCCCGCTCTGCGCACGCGGAGTTCGACGCGGAGACGGACACGGCCCGGCCGGACGCCGTCACCGCTGTCGAGGAGTCCGGCCGCGGCCGGATACCGGAGCTGACCCCGCTGCGCGTCGGGCGGATGGTCGCGACTCCCTTCGCCTTTCTGCGCGGCTCAGCCGGCCTCATGGCGCACGACCTGGCGCGCACCCCGCTGACCGGGATCGGCGCCCAGATCTGCGGTGACGCGCACGCGGCCAACTTCGGGCTGTACGGGGACGCCCGGGGCGGCCTGGTGATCGATCTCAACGACTTCGACGAGACCGTGCACGGCCCCTGGGAGTGGGACGTGAAGCGGCTCGCCACCTCGCTGGTGCTGGCCGGGCGCGAGGCCGGCGCCGACGAGGACACCTGCCGCACGGCCGCCCACGACGCGGCCGGCGCGTACCGGCGCACGATGCGGCTGCTCGCGAAGCTGCCGGCGCTCGACGCGTGGAACGCGATCGCGGACGAGGAGCTCGTCTCCCACACCGATGCCCACGACCTGCTCGGCACGCTGGAGCGCGTCTCGGAGAAGGCGCGGAACAACACGAGCGGGCGTTTCGCCGCGAAGTCGACGGTGGCGGTGGACGGGGGCGGCCGGCGCTTCGTGGACGCGCCTCCGGTGCTGCGCTCGGTGCCGGACGCCGAGGCCGCCGCCGTCGCCGCCGCGCTCGGCCCCTACCTGGACACGCTGTCCGCGGACCGGCTGCCGCTGCTCGGGCGGTACGTGATCCACGACGTGGCGTTCCGCGTCGTCGGCACCGGGAGCGTGGGCACGCGTTCCTACGTCGTGCTGCTCCTCGACCACCGGGGCGAGCCGCTGGTGCTCCAGGTGAAGGAGGCGCGGCCCTCCGTGCTCCTGCCGCATCTGGCGGCCGTCGGCTTCGGGGCGCCGGAGGTCGCGCACGAGGGGCGGCGCGTGGTCCTCGGGCAGAAGCGCATGCAGGTCGTCAGCGACATCCTGCTCGGCTGGACGACGGTGGAGGGGCGGCCCTTCCAGGTACGCCAGTTCAGGAACAGGAAGGGGAGCGTCGACCCGGCCGCGCTCGCCGCCGACCAGGTCGACGACTACGCGCGGATGACCGGCGCGCTGCTGGCGCGTGCCCACGCGCACAGCGCGGACCCGCGGCTCATCGCGGGGTACTGCGGGAAGAACGAGGAGCTGGACGAGGCCGTGGCGGCGTTCGCCGTGCGCTACGCGGACCGGACCGAGGCCGATCACGGCGAGCTGGTGCGGGCGGTCCGGGAGGGACGGGTGGCGGCGGAGACGGGGGTGTGAGGGCCGGGACCGGGTCGGTGCCGGGACAGCCGGGCGGCCGGGCGGGAGGCGGCGGGGCGGGGCCCGGCCGGACAGGGCCTAGGCTGGACGGGTGACGACCCCGGAGAGCGATGTGGCAGACCAGCAGCTGGACGGGCCGCCCGAGGGCGGCGCGCAGGAGCAGGCCCAGGAGCCGCCCCGGGAGCGATCCGATGAGCCGCAGCGGGAGCGGTCGGAGGAGCCGGAGCAGCCCGAGCAGTCGCAGGAGCCGCAGGAGCCGCGCCGGGAGCGGCCCGAGGAGCGGCTCGAGCGGGCCGTGCGCGCCGCCGAGCAGGCGCTGATCGAGTTCGAGATCGCGGTGGAGACCTTCCGCGTCGAGGTGGAGAACTTCTCGCGGCTGCACCACCAGAAGCTCGGGCCGATGTACACGCGGCTCGATGAGCTGGAGGCGCTGATCGCCGAGGCGACCGCGGCCCGCACCGGTGACCCCGAGGACCGGGCGAAGGCCGAGGAGGCACGCGCGCGGGTGATGCCGATGCCCGGCGTCGAGGAGCTGTTCAACGGCTGGATGGACGGGGACGGGCTGTTCCCGGAGGCCGTGGCCATGCTGACCGATCAGCCGGTGCGGCCGCCGCAGCGGGTGCGGCCCAGCGAGGAGGCCCGCAAGCTCTACCGGGAGCTGGTCCGCAAGGCGCACCCGGACCTGGCACAGGACGACACGGAGCGGACCCGTCGCGACGAGTTCATCGCCCGGGTCAACGCGGCGTACGGCCGGGGCGACGAGGGGCTGCTGCGTGAGCTCGCCGAGGAGTGGGCCGCGGGCCCGGTGCCGCCGGAGCGCGCACCGTCGCCCAGCGAGGAGCTCTACGCCCGGCTCGAGTGGCTGGCCCAGCGCAAGGAGCTGCTCACGGTCGTGGCCCGGGAACTGGAGGAGAGCGCGATCGGCTCGATGCTGCGCATGGCTCCTGACGACCCGGACACGCTGCTCGACGAGATCGCCGAGCAGCTGCTGGCCCAGGTGTCGGAGCGTGAGGCGGAACTGACGCGGCTGACGTCGGCGTGACGCGGCTGACGTCGGCGTGACGTGGCCGGCCGCCGGCTGGCCGTGCGGGATGCGGTGTCTGCCGGTGGCGCGCGTTCGGTGTCTGCCGGTGGCGAGGGGTGGTGGCCCTGCCGTGACGGGGCTCGCCCAGCCCCCGGCCCGGGGGTGGGGTCGGGTAGCGTCGGGGCCATGGTTTTCGGTTCTGGTGTGCCCACGGTCGCGGTCGACGAGCTCTCCGAGGGGGACTTCCTCCTCGACGTGCGTGAGGACGACGAATGGCGGGCGGGCCACGCGGCCGCGGCGCTGCACATTCCGATGAGCGATTTCGTCGCGCGGTTCGGTGAGCTGACGGAGGCGGCGCCGCAGGACGGGCGGGTCCACGTGGTCTGCCGGGTCGGTGGGCGTTCCGCGCAGGTCACCGCGTACCTGGTGCAGCAGGGCATCGACGCGGTGAACGTCGCCGGTGGCATGGAGGCCTGGGCCGCCGCGGGCCGGCCTCTGGTGGACGGGGAAGGCAAGCCGGGCACGGTCCTCTGACTCTCTGCCTCTCTGACCCTGTTCCCTCTGGCCCTGTGCCTCTCTGACCCTGTTCCCCTCTGGCCCGCTGACCGGGTCTTGACGGGTCTTGGCGGGGCTCGGCGGTTCTTGCCGGTCTTACTGCTTCGCCGAGGGCCCCGGCCGTGTGCCGGGGCCCTCGGCGTTCGGCGCCTCAGCCCAGGGCGTGCGCGGCGAGCAGGTCGCCGAGCAGCTCTTCGTGCGCCGCGGCCGGGCCGAGCGCGAGCTCCAGATGCTTGGCCCACGCGTGATAGCGGTGCAGCGGGTAGTCAATGTCCGCGCCGAAGCCGCCGTGCAGGTGCTGCGCGGTCTGCACGATGCGGCGCACCCCTTCGGACGCCCAGGTCTTGGCGACGGCCACGTCCCCGGCCACGGGCAGCGCCCCGTTCGCCCCGGTGCAGATGCGCCAGGCGGCCTGCCACAGGGTCGCTTCCATGGCCCGCAGGTCGATGTACCGGTCGGCGGCCTGCACGGCGACGGCCTGGAACGTGGCGATCGGGTACCCGAACTGCTCGCGCTTGCCGGCGTAGTCGCTGGTCATGCGCAGCGCTGCGGTACCCAGACCGAGGGCGAGGGCGCAGGTGCCGGTGGCCAGCAGGGCGTGCAGCCGGGGCCAGGCTCCGGGGTCCTCGATCAGGTCGCCGGCCGGGACGTGGACCCCGTCGAGCCGGAGTTCCGCGAGCCGCTCGCCGGTGGTGGAGATCTGCTCGGCGAGGGTGAGTCCGGCGGTGGGTTCGGCGGCCGGTGCCGTTCCCGGGGCGCCCGGGCCCGGCAGGGCCGCGATGAGCGTCCTGCCGTCGGCGGTGTGGGCCGGGACGAGGATCAGGTCGGCGGTGAACGCCCAGGGCACCGCGGTCTGCACGCCCTCCAGCACCCAGCCGCCCGCGCCGCCCGCCGCGTCACCGGGGCCGTCCGTGCTCACCGGCCGGGCCGTGACGGCGAGTTCGGCGGGGTCATGGCCGGTGCGGCCCGCCGAGGCGACGGTGAGGACCAGCTCGCCGCGCCCCGCGCCCGGCAGCAGCCGTTGCCTCAACTCCTGGCTGCCGTAGGCCTGGACGACGTCCGTCGCCGCCCCGTGCTCGAGGAGCGGCAGCCGGGCCAGTACCTGCGCCGACTCGCGCAGCACCAGACACAGGGCCACGGCGTCGAGCCCGGCCCCGTCGTGCTCCGGCGCGATCAGCAGGCTCAGCAGATCGGCGCCCGCGGCCTTGCCCCACAGCGCGCGGTCGAAGTCCTCGGCGACGGCCCCTGCGGTCAGCGACGGGCTGGGCACCGCGTCGGGCGCGACCGGGGCGAACACCGCCTTCGCCGCCTCGGCCGCTGCCTGTTGCTCCTCGGAGAAGGTGAAGTCCACCGGCTGTCCCTCCCGTGCCTGCCCCGGCGGTGCCGCGTCGACCGATCCGCCGGGCCCTAGCGGAATCTGACGGAGCGTCAAGATAGAACAGGTTCTACGAGAAGGGAACGCCGGGAAGGGAACTGCGCGCAAGGACGCGAGAGGCCACGCGAGGCCACGCGAGGCCACGAGAGGAACAGGCGGGGAGGCGAGAGGAACAGGCGCGCAGAACCGCGCCATGGCGGCAGCGCCGCCCTGTCAGCGGTCGAAGTCGAGCTCCACCTGCTCCGTGCTGGGATGCGACTGGCAGGCCAGCACATATCCGGCCTCGGTCTCCTCGGGCTCCAGCGCGAAGTTCCGGTCCATCCGGACCGAGCCGGAGACGAGGAAGGCCCGGCAGGTGCCGCAGACGCCGCCCTTGCACGCGTAGGGCGCGTCCGGTCTGTTGCGCAGGACCGTCTCGAGCAGCGATTCGCCGTCCTGGACCGGCCAGGTGCCCGCGCGGCCGTCGAGCTGCGCGGTGACCGTGCTGTGGGCGGGCGCTCCGGTCGGCGCGGGCCGGGGCGTGGCGGGCCCGTCGTCCACGTGGAAGATCTCCTCGTGCACCCGGTCGCGCCGCACCCCGAGCCCGCGCAGCGCGCGCTCGGCGCTCTGCACGAGTCCGTAGGGCCCGCACAGGAACCAGCCCGCGACCTGGTCCACCGGCAGCAGTGCGGGCAGCAGCGCCGACAGCCGCTCCGTGTCGAGCCGCCCGGAGGCGAGCCCGGCCTGCTGCTCCTCCCGGGAAAACACGGTGACCAGCTGGAACCGGTCCGGGTAGCGGTCCTTGAGGTCCGCGACCTCCTCCAGGAACATCGTCGACGCGGTCGTGCGGTCGCTGCGGACCAGACAGAAGCGGGCCTCCGGCTCGCGCTCCAGGAGCGTCGCCGCGATGGAGAGCACCGGGGTGATGCCGCTGCCGCCGACCACCGCCGCGTACCGCCCGGGTGCCGGGGCGAGGGTGAAGCGCCCGGCCGGTGTCATCACCTCCACCTCGTCGCCCACGGCGATCTCCTTGTGCGCGTACGTGGAGAAGGCGCCGCCGTCGACCATGCGCACGCCGACCCGGAGCGTGCCGGGTGCCGTCGCGGCCGGGGCGGGGGAGCAGATCGAGTACGTACGGCGGACCTCCGCGCCGTCGCCCGTGCCCCCGGCCGCGCGGCGCAGGGCGAGGTGCTGGCCGGGGGTGAACCGGTAGGCCTCGCGCAGCTCCTGCGGCACCGCGAAGGTCAGCGCCACCGCGTCGTCGGTGAGCCGGTCGACCGCCGCGACCCGGAGCCGGTGGAAGCGGGCCCTTCCCGCTCCTTGCGTCATCACAGCTCCTTGAAGTGGTCGAAGGGTTCCCGGCAGGCCAGACAGCGGCGCAGGGCCTTGCAGGCGGTGGAGGAGAAGCGGCTGAGCAGCTCGGTGTCGGTCGAGCCGCAGTGCGGGCAGGCGAGCGGCTCGGCCGTGTCGTGGTCCGCGCCTCCCGCGTGGCGGGTGGGGCCGAGGGACAGGGCGACGGGGCCTGCGGGCGCGCGCGTCGTGCGGGGCGGCGCTATGCCGAACTCCCGCAGCTTGCGCCGCCCTTCGGGCGTGATGTCGTCCGTGGACCAGGCGGGGCTGAGCACCGGCCGGACCGTGACCTCGGGGATGCCGTGCTCGTGCAGCACGCGCTCGATGTCGGCGGACATGGCCTCGATCGCGGGGCATCCCGTGTACGTCGGGCTGAGCTCCACCTCGACACGGTCGGGGCCCAGGCTGTGCACGGCGCGCAGCACGCCGAGCTCGGTGAGGCTGAGTACGGGCAGCTCGGGGTCGGGCACGGAGCCGGCGAGCCGGCGCAGCTCCGCCTCGAGCGGGGTCTCCCGGTCGCGGGCGAGGGTCACCATGACGCCCCCGGGTGGCTGCGGTGCAGGTGCTGCATCTCGGCGAGCATCCGCCCGAAGGACTCGGTGTGCACCCCCTGCCGTCCGGCGCCCGCGCTCCAGGCGCCGGTCTGCGGGCCCGTGGGCACGGTCAGGGTCGCCCGGGTCAGGACGTCGGTGATCTGCTCCGTCCACCGCTCCTGGATCTCCGCCCCGTCGACGGGCAGTCCGGGCACGGGCGCGAACAGCTCGCCGGTGAAGCGCCACAGGGCGTCGACCGCGCGCTGCATCCGCGCGTGGCTCTCCTCGGTGCCGTCGCCCAGGCGCAGCGTCCACTGCGCCGCGTGGTCCTGGTGGTAGGCCACCTCCTTGACCGCCTTCGCGGCCAGCGGCGCGAGCTCCGAGTCGGTGCGGGCCAGCCGGTCGTGCAGCAGCAGGTGGTACGTGGAGAAGTAGAGCTGGCGGGCGATGGTGTGGGCGAAGTCGCCGTTCGGCTGCTCGACCAGCTGGGTGTTGCGGAAGGCGCGCTCCTCGCGCAGGTAGGCGAGTTCGTCCTCGTCGCCCGCCATGCCCAGCAGGACGCGGGCCTGGCCGAGCAGGTCGAGCGCGATGTTCGCCAGGGCGACCTCCTCCTCGAGGACCGGGGCGTGGCCCGCCCACTCCCCCAGGCGGTGCGAGAGCACGAGGGCGTCGTCGCCGAGGGCGAGCACGGCGGCCGCGGTGTCCGTCACCGGCGGTGTCACGGCGGGCTGCGTCACAGGCGCGGGCTGGGTCACAGGTGCTTCACCCCTTCCGGGATCTCGTAGAACGTCGGGTGGCGGTAGGGCTTGTCGGCGGCCGGCTCGAAGAACGGGTCCTTCTCGTCCGGCGACGAGGCGGTGATCGCGGCGGAGGGCACGACCCACAGGGAGACGCCTTCGCCGCGGCGGGTGTAGAGGTCGCGTGCGTTGCGCAGGGCGAGCTCGGCGTCCGGGGCGTGCAGGCTGCCCGCGTGGGTGTGGGACAGGCCGCGGCGGGAGCGCACGAAGACCTCCCACAGGGGCCAGTCCGTGCCGCCCCGGGCCTCGGGGGTGGGGGTCTCGCTCATGCCGCCCTGCCTTCGTGAGTCGTGGCCTTCGTGGAGTGCTTCGCCGCGTGGGCCGCGGCGGCCTCGCGCACCCAGGCGCCCTCGTCGTGGGCGCGCCGGCGCTGGGTGATGCGCTGCTCGTTGCACGGCCCGTTGCCCTTCAGGACCTCCTTGAACTCCGTCCAGTCGATCGGGCCGAAGTCGTGGTGCCCGCGCTCCTCGTTCCACCGCAGCTCGGGGTCCGGCAGGGTGAGGCCGAGGGAGGCGGCCTGGGGGACGCAGATGTCGACGAAGCGGCGGCGCAGTTCGTCGTTCGAGTGGCGCTTGATCTTCCACTCCATGGACTGCGCGGAGTGCGCCGACTCGTCGTCCGGCGGGCCGAACATCATCAGGGAGGGCCACCACCAGCGGTCCACCGCGTCCTGGGCCATCGCGTGCTGGGCCTCGGTGCCCCGGCTCAGGGCGAGCAGCAGCTCGTACCCCTGGCGCTGGTGGAAGGACTCCTCCTTGCAGACGCGGACCATCGCGCGCGCGTAGGGGCCGTACGAGCAGCGGCACAGCGGCACCTGGTTCGTGATCGCGGCGCCGTCCACCAGCCAGCCGATCGCGCCGACGTCCGCCCAGGTCAGGGTCGGGTAGTTGAAGATCGAGGAGTACTTCTGGCGGCCGCTGTGCAGCTTGTCGAGCAGCTCGTCCCGGCCGGTGCCGAGGGTCTCGGCCGCGCTGTACAGGTACAGCCCGTGGCCCGCCTCGTCCTGGACCTTCGCCATGAGGATGGCCTTGCGGCGCAGGGAGGGGGCGCGGGTGATCCAGTTCGCCTCCGGCTGCATGCCGATGATCTCGGAGTGCGCGTGCTGGGCGATCTGGCGGACCAGCGTCGCCCGGTAGGCGTCCGGCATCCAGTCGCGGGGCTCGATGCGCTCGTCCGCGGCGACCGTGGCGTCGAAGACCGCCTGGTACGCCGCCTCGCCGAGGCCGGTGCCGGCGTCCGCCGGTGAGCCGGCTGCCTGGTGGTGCGGGGCTGCTGTCGCCATTCCCGGTCCCCTCGACTCTGGGTGCCCTACGGCGCCGGGTACTCCGTCAGCACCCGACCGATCGTTCGGTTCGTCGACTTCAATGGTGGGACCCGGCGCCGTAGGGTGTCAACCCTGACCGGCACCGCCTGTGGACAACTCCGCCCTGCACCGTCCCTTCACCTGTGGAAAACCGCGGGCGGCTGTGCCTGGCGCTCGCTCCCCAGTACGGTTCCGATGCGCCGGACCCGCGGGGTGACCATGCCGCGGAATCGGTTCGCCCGGGTTCGCCCGGCCGGGACCGGCGGTCCCGGCGGGCCAGGGCGTCAGGGGATCAGGAATCGGGGATCGGGGAGCACCGATGGAGACGGAAGCAGCGGCGGACGGCACCGCCCGTCCGGAGCCGGAACCGGGGCCGGAGCCGGGGCAGGAGCAGCGGCCCGCGCCGGAGGCGGAGCCGGCGTCCGGACCGCCCCGCCGCGCGGGCATCGCCGCACTCTCACCGGGCTACCAGCTGACCGCCGCGCTGGCGCTGGCAGCCGTCGCCCTGGTCACCGGCGTCCACGTCCTGATGGTGTTCCTGCACGTCGCCCCGTCGAACACGGTGACCAAGCAGTACGGCCGGGTCGTCGACGACTGGATCTACCCCGAGTTCGAGCAGAACTGGAAGCTGTTCGCCCCGAACCCGCTGCAGCAGAACGTCGCCGTGCAGGCGCGCGGCGAGGTGCGCACGGCGGACGGCACCCTGCGCCGGACGGGCTGGTACGACCTGTCCGGCGAGGACGGCGCGGCCATAGACGGCAACCTGCTGCCCAGCCACACCCAGCAGAACGAGCTGCGCCGCGCCTGGGACATCTACGGGTCGACCCACGACAACCAGGGCCGCCCGACCAGCCTGCGCGGGACCCTGTCGGAGAAGTACCTGCGCCGCATCATCGTGCTGCGCCTCGACCGCGACGGGGCCGCCGGGAAGGGCGAGACCCTGGAACGCGTCCAGGTGCGCTCCCGATCGGTCACCGTCGAACCCCCGAAGTGGAGCACCGAGAAGGTGAACCGGAAGCCGTTCTACCGGCAGGTCTCCTGGTGGAGCGTGACCGCGGACGACGCCCCGCTCGACACCGGCGCCCGGGTCCGTACGCACGGTGCGATCGGAGGGGCCCGATGAGCGCCGCGAGCCGGACGTACGCGGCCGGGCAGCAGCTGGCCGGCGCTCTCGAGAAGATCACCGCGTCCGCGCTGGCCCCGTACCAGAGCGCCGTGATCCGCATCGGGTTCGCCACGACCTGGCTGCTGTTCCTGCTGCGCGAGTACCCGCACCGGCTGGAGCTCTACGGGCCCGACGGCCCCTGGAGCTGGGACCTGGCCCAGCAGCTCGTCAGCGACAACCACGCGTTCACCGCGCTCCTGTGGTCCGACGGCCGCGGCTGGTTCGAGCTCGTCTACGCCGCCGCGGTCCTGTCCTCGCTGCTGCTGGCCCTCGGCTGGCGCACCCGCACCATGTCCGTCCTCTTCATGATCGGTGTGCTGTCGCTGCAGAACCGCAGCGTCTTCGTGGGCGACGGCGGCGACAACGTCATCCACCTCATGTCGATCTACCTGGTCTTCACGCGCTGCGGCCAGGTGTGGTCGCTGGATGCGCGCCGCGCGGCACGCGCGCGTGGCGGCGCACTCCGCGCCGACCGCGGCGGCATCGTGCTGTGGTGGGTGAGCGGCCTGGCCCTGTCGGCGATCACGTTCACCGGTGACGTCCGGGGCGGCTGGCTGCTCTTCCTCTGGTCGCTGTGGGCGGTCCAGGGCGTGTGGTGGGCCCTGGGGCGGCGCGCCCCGCACGGTGAGCCGCGCCTCCTGTGCGACGTGATCGCCAATCTGCTGCACAACGCGGCGCTGCTGGTGATCATGGTCGAGGCCTGCCTGATCTACGCGACGGCCGGCTGGTACAAGATCCAGGGCAGTCGCTGGCAGGACGGCAGCGCCGTCTACTACCCGCTGCACCTGGACTACTTCTCGCCCTGGCCGGCCCTGGGCGATCTGCTGACCGCGTACGGGCCGCTGGTGCTGCTCGTGACCTACGGGACGGTGGCCGTGCAGGTCGCCTTCCCGTTCACCGTGTTCAACCGGCGGGTCAAGAACGTCCTGCTGGTGCTCATGATCATGGAGCACGTGGGCATCGCCGTCGTGCTCGGACTGCCGTTCTTCTCGCTCGCGATGATCACCGCCGACGCGGTGTTCCTGCCCACGCCGTTCCTGACGTGGGTGGGCGGACGGGTGGCCCGCGCGCGTGGGCGTCTCTTCCCCCGCACGGTCCTGCGCCGGGAGGACCCGACCGCGGCCGAGGCCCCTCCGGAGGTGCCCGCACCGCGGACCGCCGAGGCGCAGGGGGCGACCGAAGCGGCGGGACCGGCCGAGGCGGAGGGGCCTGCGCCGGACGCGTCCGGGGCGCCGGTCACCCGCACGTAGGCTTCCCGGCATGAGCACGGCGGACGACCACCACAGCGGGCACGAAGGGCACGACGGGCACGAGGCGCACGACGGGCACCACACGCGCGACGCAGCACGGCGCGGGCCCGACGCGCAGGCACAGGACGCGCAGGCGCAGGCGCAGGACGCGGTGCGCGTCTGGCACCGGCACGCCGGACCCGCCGTGCTCCTCGACGGCTTCCACGCCCTCAAGCACGCCCTGCGCTTCGGCGCGGACGTCCTCGTGGTGCTCGCCACCGACCGGGCCGCCACGCTCGCCCTGGCCGACGGTCTCGCCCCGGACATCGGCCCCGCGCTCGCCGCGCGGCTCGTCGAGGTTCCCGCGGACGTGCTGGGCGCGCTCGTGCCGCGGCCGCACCCCACCGGGGTGGCGGCGCTCGCGGGCCGCCCCGACCGGGCCGCGGGGCTCGCGGCCCTGCGCCGCACGGACCGGACGACACCCGTCGTCGTCCTCGACCAGCCGCGCAACCTGGGCAACGCGGGCGCCGTGATCCGCCTCGCGGCCGGCTACGGGGCCGCGGGCGTCGTCACGACGGGCAGCCTCGACCCCTGGCACCCCACCGTCGTGCGGGGCGGCGCCGGGCTGCACTTCGCGACCGCCGTGGAGCGCCTGGCCGTGGCCGAGCTGCCCGCGGGGCCGCTGTACGCGCTCGACCCCGAGGGCGACGACATCCGCGGCCTCACGCTCCCGGACGACGCGCTGCTCGCCTTCGGCTCGGAGCGCAGCGGTCTGACGCCGGAGCTGCGCGAGCGCGCCGACCATCTCGTCTCGCTGCCGATGCGGCCCCAGGTCTCCAGCTACAACCTGGCGACCAGCGTCGGCATGACGCTCTTCCACTGGAGCACGCACAGCACGCACGCACCCCTGCCGGACGCCCCCTGAGGAGCGTCTCGCCACGACGCGCCTCTACGAACCGGCGGTCTCCCGGCGCACCTCCACCACACGGAACCGGTTCGCCACGAAGGCGCCGTCGCACAGCGCCGCGTTCGCCGCGGGGTTGCCGCCCGAGCCGTGGAAGTCGGAGAACGCCGCCGTCTGGTTCACGTACACCCCGCCCGTCAGGTTGAGCGAGAGCTGGGCGCACTCGTCCAGGCAGACCTCCTCGACGGCGCCGGCCACCTCCTCGGACGTCGTGTACGCGCCGACGGTCATGGCGCCCTTGTCGCGCACCGTGCGCCGCAGCAGGTCCAGGGCGTCGGCCGTGGAGTCGACGGCGACGGCGAAGGAGACCGGGCCGAAGCACTCGCTCAGGTAGGCCGCCTCGGTGTCGGCGTGCTCCCAGACCTTGCGGGCGCCGTCGAGCTTCACCATCGCGGGCGTGCGCACCACCGCGTCGGGGAAGTCGGGGTGGGCGACCTCGCGCGAGGGCAGCGCCACCTCGCCGAGTGAACCGGCCGCCTCCAGACGGGCCTTCACGTCCGGGTTGACCAGCGCGCCCAGCAGCGCGTTCGCCCGGGCGTCGTCGCCGAGGAGGCCACCGACCGCGCGCGCGAGGTCGGCCACGACCTCGTCGTACGCCTTCGGGCCCTCGTCGGTGGTGATGCCGTCGCGGGGGATCAGCAGGTTCTGCGGGGTCGTGCACATCTGGCCGCTGTAGAGGGAGAGCGAGAACGCCAGGTTCGACAGCATGCCCCGGTAGGAGTCGGTCGAGTCGATGACGACCGTGTTGACCCCCGCCTTCTCCGTGTAGACCTGCGCCTGGCGCGCGTGGGTCTCAAGCCAGTCGCCGAACGCGGTGGAGCCCGTGTAGTCGATGATCCTGACCTCGGGGCGGACGGCCAGGTCCTTCGCGATGCCCTCGCCGGGGCGCTCGGCGGCCAGCGCCACCAGGTTGGGGTCGAAGCCGGCCTCGGCCAGCACGTCGCGCGCGACCTGCACGGTGAGCGCGAGCGGCAGCACCGCGCGCGGGTGCGGCTTGACCAGGACCGCGTTCCCCGTCGCCAGGGAGGCGAACAGGCCCGGGTAGCCGTTCCACGTCGGGAACGTGTTGCACCCGATCATCAGGGCGATGCCGCGGCCGACCGGCGTGAAGGACTTGGTGAGCAGCAGCGGGTCGCGCTTGCCCTGCGGCTTCGACCACTCCGCCGCGTCCGGCGTGCGGACCTGCTCCGCGTACGCGTACGCGACCGCCTCCATGCCGCGGTCCTGGGCGTGCGGGCCGCCGGCCTGGAACGCCATCATGAAGGCCTGGCCGCTGGTGTGCATGACCGCGTGCCCGAACTCCATGGTGCGGGCGCTGATCCGGGCCAGGATCTCCAGACAGACCGCGGCGCGCAGCTCGGCGCCCGCCTCGCGCCATGCGCGCAGGCCCGCGCGCATGGCGGGCA
The DNA here is from genome assembly GCF_009870065.1 of Streptomyces sp. SID5785. Classification (GTDB taxonomy): domain Bacteria; phylum Actinomycetota; class Actinomycetes; order Streptomycetales; family Streptomycetaceae; genus Streptomyces. The sequence goes on from NZ_WWIA01000082.1 coordinate 25,250, forward strand.
GCAGCACGTCGATGTCCGCGTGCGGGTACGTGACGCCGAGCTCGATGCCGTACGGGGAGACCTCGCCGCCCACGAAGTCGTCCGTGCCGGGCTGGCCCAGGTCGAGCCGGGCGCCGAGCAGCGCGTCGAAGGCGGCCTTGCCCTCGGCCAGGCTCAGGCTCCCGCTCTCCCCGTACGCCTTCGGGTGCTCCGGGTGCGGGGACCAGTACGCGCGCGTGCTGATCGCCTCCAGGGCCCGGTCGAGCGTCGGCCGGTGCTCGGCGATCAGGTCGTGCGCGGTGCGTTCGGCGGCCATGGGGGACCAACTCCTCCTCGGCGGCGGCTCCTCGTCGAGCCGGCGAGCTGGGCAGGGACGGGCAGACAGAGTTAGAGTAACCGAACGATCGGTCGGGACAAGGGGGTGCGGACAACCTGTGGAGAACCCCTCGGCGCGCACCGGACCCGGCCGGACCCGGAGCCCGCACCCCCGGGCGGATGCGGAAGGATCGCGGGCATGACAGCACATGACCGCCCCGTCGGCGTGGTGGGCACCGGCACGATGGGCCAGGGCATCGCCCAGGTCGCCCTGGTCGCCGGGCATCCCGTCCGGCTGTACGACGCCGCCCCGGGCCGCGCGCGGACGGCCGCCGAGTCGATCGCCGCCCGGCTCGACCGGCTCGTCGAGAAGGGCCGCATGAGCGCGGACGAGCGCGACGCCGCCGTCGCCCGCCTCACGCCCGCGCAGACGCTCGACGCGTTCGCGGACGCGACCCTCGTCGTCGAGGCCGTCCTGGAGGAACTGGACGTCAAGCAGGGGCTGTTCACCGCCCTCGAGGACATCGTCGACGACGACTGCCTGCTCGCCACGAACACCTCGTCCCTGTCCGTCACGGCGATCGGCGGAGCCCTGCGTCTGCCCGGCCGCTTCGTGGGCCTGCACTTCTTCAACCCGGCGCCCCTGATGCCCCTCGTCGAGGTCGTCTCCGGCGCCGCCACCGACATCACCGAGGCCACGCGCGCGTACGAGACCGCGCGCGCCTGGGGCAAGACCCCCGTGGCCTGTGCCGACACCCCGGGCTTCCTGGTCAACCGGATCGCGCGGCCCTTCTACGCCGAGGCCTTCGCGGTGCACGAGGAGCAGGGCGCCGACCCCGCCACCGTGGACGCCGTGCTGCGCGAGAGCGGCGGCTTCCGGATGGGTGCCTTCGAACTGACCGACCTCATCGGCCAGGACGTCAACGAGGCCGTGACGCGCTCCGTGTGGGAGGGCTTCTACCAGGACGTGAAGTTCCGGCCCGCGCTCTCCCAGCGCCGCCTCGTGGAGGCCGGGCGCCTGGGCCGCAAGACGGGGCGCGGCTGGTTCGCGTACAGGGACGGCGAGGAGCGGCCCGAGCCGCACACGGCGGCGCCCACCGCGCCGCCCGCGCGCGTGACGGTCGAGGGCGACCTGGAGTCCGCCGCCGAGCTGGTCCCGATGATGCGCGAGGCGGGCATCGAGGTCGTCCAGGAGGACGAGGACAAGGGCACCCGCATCGTCCTGCCCGGCGGCGGTCAACTGGTCCAGGCGGACGGCCAGACGTCCGTCGAGTTCCGCGACGTCGTCTACTTCGACCTCGCCCTGGACTACCGCTCGGCGACCCGGATCGCGCTGGCCGCCTGCAAGGACGGCAATCCGCGCACCCTGGACGAGGCCGTGGGCCTCTTCCAGGCGCTCGGCAAGGACGTCAGCGTCATCGGAGACGTGCCCGGCATGATCGTCGCCCGCACGGTGGCCCGGATCATCGACCTGGCGCACGACGCCGTCGCGCGCGGGGTCGCCACCGAGGAGGACATCGACACCGCGATGCGCCTGGGCGTCAACTACCCGCTGGGTCCGGTCGAATGGAGCCGCCGGCTCGGCCGCAGCTGGGCCTGCGGTGTCCTCGAGCAGCTGCACGAGCGCGACCCCTCGGGGCGCTACGCCCCGTCGCTCGCCCTCTTCCGGCACTCGTACAACCCCAAGAGCTGGGAGGGCTCCGCATGAGCACCGCACGACGGACCCCGGGGACGCGCCGCGACACCTACACCCCCGACTCGCTCCTCGCGGTCGCGGTGACGGTCTTCAACGAGCGCGGATACGACGGCACCTCCATGGAGCACCTCTCCAAGGCGGCCGGCATCTCCAAGTCGTCGATCTACCACCACGTGACGGGCAAGGAGGAGCTGCTGCGCCGCGCCGTGAGCCGGGCGCTCGACGGCCTCTTCGGCATCCTCGACGAGGAACCCGCGCGTGTGGGGCGCGCGGTGGAGCGCCTCGAACACGTCACGCGCCGCATGGTCGAGGTCCTGACCGGCGAACTGCCGTACGTGACGCTGCTGTTGCGCGTGCGCGGGAACACCGACACGGAGCGCTGGGCGATGGCCCGCCGGCGCGAGTTCGACCACCAGGTCGCGGCGCTGCTCAAGGCGGCGGTCGCCGACGGCGAGGTGCGCGACGACATAGAGGCGCGGCTCGCCACCCGGCTGCTCTTCGGAATGATCAACTCCATCGTGGAGTGGTACCGGCCCGACGGCGGCGGCCAGCTCCGCTCCCAGGAGGTCGCGGACGCGGTCGTGGAGCTGGTCTTCCAGGGCATGCGCAAGCCCGCCTGAGGGCGCCCCGGAGGCGTCAGGTGTCCGGTTCCAGGTCCTCCTCCTCGAAGACCAGCAGCGTGCGGCTGCTGAGCACCTCGGGGATGGCCTGGAGCTTGGTGAGGACGAGCTCGCGCAGGGCGCGGTTGTCCTCGGTGTGCACCAGGATCAGGACGTCGAAATCGCCGCTGACCAGCGCGATGTGCGAGGCCTCGGGGAGCCGTCGCAGCTGGTCGCGCACGGTGCGCCAGGAGTTCTGGACGATCTTCAGGGTGATGTACGCGGAGGCGCCGTGGCCGGCCCGCTCGTGGTTGATGCGGGCGCCGAACCCGCGGATCACGCCGTCGTCGATGAGGCGGTTGATGCGCGCGTAGGCGTTCGCCCGCGACACGTGGACGCGCTCGGCGACGGACCGTATCGAGGCGCGGCCGTCCTTCTGGAGCATCTGCAGGATGTCGCGGTCGATGGGATCCAGCGGGCGCGCCACGGGCTCCTGCGGCGGCCCTCCCGACCCGTCGGCCATTTGTTCAGATGCCATGCGCCCGCGCCTCCCTACCATGGACGTACTGCGTTCATCTCAGGCTGTGGAGAACCGTTTGTCCACAGCCTGGAGGTGCCTGTAGCCAAAGTGTGCCGACGACCGAACAATCGGTAGGTGAGGCGCATCACATCCGACGCGCCGCCGAAGCCGCTCCCACGAGGAGGTGCCGTCATGACGGTCATGGAGCAGCGGAGCGCCCGCCGCGCAGGCAGGACCGCGCCGCCGCCCGCCTGGCAGCCCCGCACGGACCCCGCGCCCCTGCTGCCCGACGCGCAGCCGTACCGCGTCCTGGGCACCGAGGCCGCCGCGCAGACCGACCCCGGGCTGCTGCGCAGGCTGTACGCCGAGGTGGTCCGCGGCCGGCGGTACAACGCGCAGGCGACCGCCCTGACCAAGCAGGGCCGCCTCGCGGTCTACCCCTCGACGACCGGGCAGGAGGCCGCCGAGGTGGCCGCCGCGCTCGCCCTGGAGGAGCGCGACTGGCTCTTCCCGAGCTACCGCGACACCCTCGCCGCCGTGGCCCGCGGCCTCGACCCCGTACAGGCCCTGACCCTGCTGCGCGGCGACTGGCACACCGGCTACGACCCGCACGAGCACCGCATCGCGCCCCTGTCCACGCCCCTGGCCACCCAGCTGCCGCACGCCGTCGGCCTCGCCCACGCCGCCCGCCTCAAGGGCGACGACGTCGTGGCACTCGCCATGGTGGGCGACGGCGGCACCAGCGAGGGCGACTTCCACGAAGCGCTGAACTTCGCGGCCGTCTGGCAGGCGCCGGTCGTCTTCCTGGTGCAGAACAACGGCTACGCGATCTCCGTCCCGCTCGCCAAGCAGAGCGCGGCGCCCTCCCTGGCCCACAAGGCCGTCGGGTACGGGATGCCGGGCCGGCTCGTCGACGGCAACGACGCGGTGGCGATGCACGAGGTCCTCACCGAAGCGGTCGCCCGCGCGCGTGAGGGGGGCGGCCCGACCCTGGTCGAGGCGATCACCTACCGCATGGACGCGCACACGAACGCCGACGACGCGACCCGCTACCGCGCGGACGACGAGGTCGAGGCGTGGAAGGACCACGACCCGGTCCTGCTCCTCGAGCAGGCGCTGACCGGACGCGAGCTCATCGACGAGGCGGGGATCCGGGCGGTGCGCGACGACGCCGAGACGATGGCCGCGGCGCTGCGCGAGCGGATGAACACGGATCCGGAGCTCGACCCCATGGACCTGTTCACCCACGTGTACGCCGAGCAGACCTCCCAGCTGCGCGAGCAGGCGGCCCAGCTGCGGGCCGAGCTCGACGCCGAGGCCGAAGCCGAAGGAGACCGGTGATGGCGACCGCCCCCGCCGCCGAGCGGGCCGCGAAGCCCGCCACCAAGCCGGCCACCATGGCGCAGGCCCTCGGGCGCGCCCTGCGCGACGCCATGGCCGAGGACCCGGCCGTGCACGTCCTGGGCGAGGACGTGGGCACCCTGGGCGGCGTCTTCCGGATCACCGACGGGCTGGCCGCCGAGTTCGGCGACGACCGCTGCACGGACACGCCGCTCGCCGAGGCGGGCATCCTCGGCGCGGCCGTGGGCATGGCGATGTACGGGCTGCGCCCGGTCGTCGAGATGCAGTTCGACGCCTTCGGCTACCCGGCGTTCGAGCAACTGGTCTCGCACGTCGCGAAGATGCGCAACCGCACGCGCGGGACGATGCCGCTGCCGATCACGATCCGCATCCCGTACGGAGGCGGCATCGGCGGCGTCGAGCACCACAGCGACTCCTCCGAGGCGTACTACATGGCGACGCCCGGCCTGACCGTCGTCACCCCGGCCACCGTCGCCGACGCGTACGGGCTGCTGCGGCGGTCGATCGCCTCCGACGACCCGGTCGTCTTCCTGGAGCCGAAGCGCCTGTACTGGTCCAAGGACACCTGGAACCCCGAGCGCCCGGCGGACGTTGAACCCATCGGCACGGCAGTGGTCCGCCGCCCCGGGACCAGTGCCACGCTCCTCACGTACGGGCCGTCCCTGACCGTCTGCCTGGAGGCGGCCGAGGCGGCCCGCGCCGAGGGCTGGGACCTCGAAGTGGTCGATCTGCGCTCGCTGGTGCCGTTCGACGATGCGACGGTCGCCGCGTCCGTGCGCCGCACCGGGCGCGCGGTCGTCGTCCACGAGTCCCACGGCTTCGGCGGCCCGGGCGGCGAGATCGCCGCGCGCGTCACCGAGCGCTGCTTCCACCACCTGGAGGCTCCGGTGCTGCGGGTGGCCGGGCTCGACATCCCGTACCCGCCGCCGATGCTGGAGCGGCACCATCTGCCCGGCGTGGACCGGGTGCTGGACGCCGTCGCCCGCCTCCAGTGGGAGCAGTGAGGCCGGTGCGAGGGCGATTTCGGGGACCAGTGAGGGGAGCGGTCTGATGGCGCAGGTGCTGGAGTTCAAGCTGCCCGACCTGGGCGAGGGTCTCACCGAGGCGGAGATCGTGCGCTGGCTGGTGCAGGTCGGTGACGTCGTCGCGATCGACCAGCCGGTCGTCGAGGTCGAGACGGCCAAGGCGATGGTCGAGGTGCCGTGCCCCTACGGAGGCGTGGTCACCGCCCGCTTCGGCGAGGAGGGGACCGAACTGCCGGTGGGAGCACCCCTGCTGACGGTCGCCGTCGGCGCGGACACGGGTGACGCAGCCGCCCCGCCCCCCGAGCCGGAGGGCTCGGGGAACGTGCTGGTGGGGTACGGCACGGCCGCCGCCCCGGCCCGGCGCAAGCGCGTCCGGCCGCAGAGCCCGGCCCCGGCCCCCGCCGCGGCCCCGGTGGCGCGGAC
>NZ_WWIA01000776.1 GCF_009870065.1 Streptomyces sp. SID5785
TGGACCGGCTCGCCCGGGAACAGGAACTGCTGGACCGGCTCCGCGCGATCGACGCCGCGGGGCCCGGCGGCTGGCAGGACGTCCTGCGCGTCGTGGAGCTCATGCGCGGCCTCGCCTCCTCCGAGGCCGCCCGACGCCAACAGGCCGTCCTGGCCCGGCCCGAGGGCGCACCGGTCCCTGCCGACCTCCTCGCCCGCGCCGCCCTGGCCGAGGCCGATCCGCACGTCGCGGGCGCCCTGCGCTGGGCCCTCGCCCGGTCCGGCGCCGACGGCGTGACGGCCCTGGCCGCCGGGCTGGACGAGGCGGACGCCGGGGTACGGCGGCGCGCGGTCCTGGCCCTCGCCGAGCTGCCGGAGAGCGCGGACACGACGGACCTGCTCGTCGGCGCCCTCGACGACCCGGACCCGGCGGTGCGCCGGGCGGCCGCGCTGCCGCTCGGTGTCCGCGGCACCGACCGGGCCGTACCGGTGCTCGTCACCATGGTCGTCGAGGGGGCAGGCGACGTCGACGCCGCAGAGGCCCTCGGGGCGCTCGCGCGGGACCCCGCCCGCACGGACCACATCGTGGCGGCGCTCACCGCCGCACTCGCCGCCTCCGGCGCGGACCCGGCGGCCCGGCTGCGCCTCACTCAGGCCCTGGTCGAACTGCCCCCGCCCGCCGCCCGCGCAGCGCTGGGCAGCTTGACCGGGGACGGCGACCGCACCGTGGCGGCGGCCGCCACGGCCTTCCTCACGGTCGTCGGCGAACCCTAGGGCCTGCGGAGTACGGGGCCTGGCCGTGCCCCCGGGGTACGGGGCGGCAGGAGGCGCGAGGCGGGGTTCGCACGTGCTGAGGCATGGATTCCGGTGTCTGAGCCGACGCCTAGACTTGGCCGGCGCGGCCGAGCCCGGTCGTGTGCCGTGGGTGACGGGAGTGGGCCGGTGGTGGCAGGTTCGGGACCGGCGGGCGGTCCGTCCGCCGGAGGACCGGCACGGGGCGACGACCCGTCGGCCGAGGTGCTCGGGCGCGCGGCCGAGGCGTTCGGACTGCTGGCGTCGCCCGTGCGGCTGCACATGGTGTGGGCGCTCGCGCAGGGCGAGAGCGATGTGAGCGGTCTCGCCGAGCGGGTCGGCGGTGCGCTGCCCGCGGTCAGCCAGCACCTCACCAAACTCAAACTCGCCGGACTCGTCGGCTCCCGGCGCGAGGGCCGCCGGCAGGTCTACTACGTCGACGACCCCGACGTCGTGACCGTCGTCCGGCTGATGGTCGGGCAGCTCTCCGAGCGGGCCGAGCTGGACGCCCGGGCCGGGGCCCGGCTGCGCCGGCTCTCCTAGGGGCCGGCGTGCGTGCTCCCGGCCGGGCCGAGCGGATCGCGGATGCCGGGCCGGGACCCGGTATCGCGCCGGTCGGTGCCGTCCCCGGCGATCTGACCCGACTCCAGATCCTGCGCTCGCTCGGCACCGGACTGCGCGGGCTGACCGAGGCGGAGGCGGGGGACCGGCTCGCGCGGTACGGGGCGAACACCCCGCCCGCACTCCGGCGCCCCTCGTGGCCGCTGCGCTACTGGCGCGGCCTGCGCGATCCGTTCACGACGGTGCTGTTCTGTCTCGGTCTTGTCTCCGCGCTGGTCGCCTCCTGGGGCACCGCCTGCGTGATCCTCGCCCTGGTCACCGTCAGCTGCGTCCTGCGCGTGCACGGCGAACACCGGGCCGAGCGGGCCGGGGCCGGACTGCGGGCCCTCGTCGCGGCCACGGCGAGCGTGCAGCGCAGGGACGCCCCGGGGGCGCGGCCCCGGGTGCGCGAAGTGCCCGCCGACGACCTGGTGCCCGGCGACGTGGTCCGGCTCGCGCCCGGCGACGTCGTGCCCGCCGACCTGCGCCTGCTGCGGGCCCGCGGGCTCACCGTGCAGCAGGCGGCCCTGACCGGAGAGACCGCGCCCGCGCCCAAGCACCCCGTCGACGCGCCGGACGCCGCCGACGGGCCGCACGTGTGCTTCCAGGGCAGCAGCGTCGCCACCGGCAGCGGCACCGGAGTCGTCGTCGCGACCGGCGCCGACACACGGTTCGCCACGGTGGGCGCCGACCCACGCGCGCGGGGACGCGAACGGGGGCCGAGCGCCTTCGACCGCAGCGTGCACGGCATCTCCTGGATCCTCATCCGGTTCATGCTGCTCACCCCGCCGCTGGTGCTCATGGCGGACGCCGTGCTGCGCGGGCGGGGCCTGGCGACCCTGCCGTTCGCGGTCGCCGTCGCCGTCGGGCTCACCCCCGAGATGCTGCCGGTCATCGTCACCACCTGCCTGGCCCGCGGCGCCTCTCTGCTGGCCCGCGCGCACGGCGTGGTCGTGCGCCGGCTGCCCGCCCTGCACGACCTCGGCGCCGTCGACGTGCTGTGCGTCGACAAGACGGGGACGCTCACCCTCGACCGGCCCACGGTCGACCCGGACCGCACCGACCCCGAGGCCCTGCACTGGGCCGGCGTCGCCGCCTGGTGGACGCTCCAGAGCGCCGAGCTCCCGGACCCCGACCCGCTCGACGAGGCGCTCCTCGAGGCCACGGGACCCGAGGACTGGGAGGCGTACGACGGGATCGACGCGCTGCCCTTCGACCCCGTGCGGCGGCTCGCGACGGCCGTCGTGCACGGGGACGGTCCCGGGGGCGGCCTCCCGCCCGTCCTGGGCCCGCGCCGCCTCCCGGCCGTGCACACCCTCGCCGTGAAGGGCGCCGTGCCCGAGGTCCTGGAACGGTGCGCACTCGGTGACGCGGAGCGGGCACGGCTGCTCGTCCGGGCCGAGCGCCTCGCCGCCGACGGGGTGCGGCTGCTCGGCGTGGCCACCGCCCGGCGCCCGGCACGCGCGCGTGCGTACACACCCGCCGACGAGCGCGGGCTCACCTTCCAGGGCTTCGTCGCCTTCCACGACGCGCCCGCCGACACCGCGCAGGACGCGGTGCGCGAGCTCGCCGCCCAGGGCGTCACCCTCAAGGTCCTCACCGGGGACCACCCCGCGACGGCCGCCCGGATCTGCCGCGACCTCGGCATCGAGCCCGGCGAGGTCGTCCTCGGCGCCGACCTCGCCGGTCTTGCCGGACCCGCCCTCGCCGAACGGGCGGCGGGCGCCACCGTCTTCGCCCGCTGCACCCCGGCGGACAAGGCCAGGGTCGTCACCGCGCTGCGCTCGCGCGGGCACACCACGGGTTTCCTCGGCGACGGGGTCAACGACCTGCCCGCGCTGCGCGCTGCCGACGTCGGGGTCTGTCCGCGCGACGGGGTCGACGTCGCCCGCGAGAGCGCCGACGTCGTGCTCGCCGAGAAGGATCTGACGGCCCTCGGCCATGCCGTCGCGGCGGGCCGCACGGGCAGCGCCGCGATCGCCTCGTACTTGCGGATCACGCTCTCCTCCAACCTCGGCAACGTGATCGCGATGCTCGCGGCGGGACTCCTCCTGCCGTTCCTGCCGATGCTCCCCGCCCAGGTGCTCGTGCAGAACCTGTGCTTCGACGCCGCCCAGCTCTCCCTCGCCCACGACGACCCGGGCGAGGAGGGGCGGCGGCGGCCGACCGTGCTGCGGCCGCGCGCCTTCCTGCGGTTCATCACCGGGTTCGGGGCGCTCGGCGCGCTCGCCGACCTCGCGACCTTCGGGGTGATCGCGCTGGTGCTGCCCGGGGCGCTCGGCGAGGCCGACCAGGCCGGTTTCCACGGCGGGTGGTTCACCGAGAACCTCCTCACCCAGGCACTCGTCATGCTGCTCCTGCGCAGCGGCGGCCGGGCCCGCACGCCCGTGCGCGCGGCGGCGGCCGGGCTCGCCGTGGTCGGTGTCCTGCTGCCGTTCACCCCGCTCGGCCCGTTCCTCGGCATGACGGCACCTCCGGCGGTCTTCTACGGGCTGCTCGCCCTCGTGCTCGGCGCGTACGCGGCACTCCTCGTCCTGCTGCGGCGACGCCCGGTCCGAGCCCGGTGCCGGGCCGCCCGACCGTGATCGTATGCTTGCGCAATAACGCAAGTATTGAATGCCGTGACGAGAGGTGGGCATCGTGTTCCGCAACGCGCTGGAGCCCTGGCATCTGCTGATCCTGGGGCTCGTGATCATCCTGCTGTTCGGTTCGAAGAAGCTGCCGGACACCGCCCGCTCGCTCGGCAGGTCGCTGCGCATCCTCAAGAGCGAGACCAAGGCGCTGAAGGACGACGAGGAGCGCGGCACGACCGCTCCGACACAGACCTGACAGACGCGAAAGATCTGGCACATCCGGCAGGTCCGGCGGACCTGACCGAACCGACAGTGGAGGGAATGACCGTGGGGATTTCGCTGGCCAAGGGCGGCAACGTCTCGCTCAGCAAGGAGGCGCCCGGCCTGACCGCGGTGCTGGTCGGACTGGGCTGGGACGTCCGCACGACGACGGGCGCCGACTACGACCTCGACGCGAGCGCGCTGCTGTGCGACGCGTCCGGCCGGGTCCTGTCCGACGCGCACTTCATCTTCTACAACCAGCTCACCAGCCCCGACGGCTCGGTCGAGCACACCGGCGACAACCTCACCGGTGAGGGCGAGGGCGACGACGAGAGCGTCAAGGTGAACCTCGCGGCGGTGCCCGCCGACGTCGACAAGATCGTCTTCCCGGTGTCGATCCACGACGCCGAGGCCCGCGGCCAGAGCTTCGGCCAGGTGCGCAACGCCTTCATCCGCGTCGTCAACCAGGCGGGCGGCGCCGAGATCGCCCGCTACGACCTGTCCGAGGACGCGTCCACCGAGACCGCGATGGTCTTCGGCGAGCTCTACCGGCACGGCACGGAGTGGAAGTTCCGCGCCGTCGGCCAGGG
>NZ_WWIA01000777.1 GCF_009870065.1 Streptomyces sp. SID5785
CAGGACCGCTTCTGGTTCCTGTGGGACGAGCTGGCCACCGGCGCGCTCGGCGCCGTCGTGCTCGCGGACACGCGGCGCCTGGAGGACTGCTTCGCCGCGGTCGACTACTTCGAGCGGCGCGGCATCCCGTTCGTCGTCGGCGTCAACTGCTTCGAGGGCGCGGACCGCTACCCCGCGGGCTCGGTCCGTCAGGCCCTCGACCTGGACCCGGGGGTGCCCGTCCTGCTGTGCGACGCGCGCGACAAGGAGTCCGTCAAGGACGTCCTCATCGGCGTCGTCGAACACGCCGCGACGACGGCGGCCGAGCGCCGTACGGAGGCCGCGGCCGCCCCGTGACGCCCGCCGGTGGCCGCGCGCCCCGCCCCGAGCGTCGCTCCGGCCGCTCACCG
>NZ_WWIA01000778.1 GCF_009870065.1 Streptomyces sp. SID5785
GCGCGGGGAACTGCGCGACCAGCCACGACGGTGCGGCGCTCGGCGATGAAGCGGATGCCCTACGGCGGTGAGCCGTGGCCCAGGCCGATTGAGATGTGTGTCGGGTGCTGAGTCGCTGCCTGCGTGGCGGCGCGGGAAGTTGTCTGGGCGGCAGCCGCCCCTTGCTCCCACCCTCCCGCCCCCTCCGGGGCGTTCGGCCCGGCGCCGGAGCTGCGACCGTGTCGCGGGGCGCTCGGCAGCGGCCCCGTCAGGGGCGCGGGGAACTGCGCGA
>NZ_WWIA01000083.1 GCF_009870065.1 Streptomyces sp. SID5785
CCTCGGCCGCCGCGGTGTGCCGCACGGCGGCGGCCTCCTCCTCGACGAGGCCGAGCAGGTGCCGGGCCCGGTCGCCCAGGGACTCGTAGGTCTGCGGGGCGAGCCCGGCGACCGTCTCGCGCAGCTGCCCGGCCAGCCCGGTCAGCTCCTGCTCGCGCGCGGTCAGCCGGGACAGCTCGGCCCGCGCCTCCTCCGCGGCCCGGAACAGCGCGGCCGCACGGGCCTCGACCTGCTCGGGGCGGTAGCCCCGCCCCCGGACGACGACGAACCCGAACGGCGAGGGCGACCCACCCGCTGCCATCTCGACCCCTTCTTTCCGATCCCGCGTGCCAGAACACGTCCCGCGTGTCAGAACACGTCCCGCGTGTCAGAAACACGCCATGAGTGACCCACCTATCGACCCACTCGCTCAAGGATGCGTCAATTGCCGTCGAAAGTCGGAATCGCGCGATCTTCGCGCAGCGCGGAGAAGAGCCGGCCCGCCTTGTCCTCGTCCCACAGGACGACGTCACCGACCCCGGGCAGATCGGGCTCGGACGCCACCGGGACGGTCGTCGTGGCGGCGGGGTCGGACAGTTCGCGGCCCATCTCGGTGAGCTCCGTGAGACCCGTGCGCCGGTCGACCGTGAGCGCGTCGAGGGTGGCGGCGAGGAACGGGATCACGTTCCAGGGCGGGATCAGCACCGACGCGCTCAGCGCCTCGTCCGCGACCGCGTCCACCAGCTGCCGCTGCCGCGCGACCCGGCCCAGGTCCCCGCGCGGGTCCGCGTGGCGGGCGCGGACGTACTGCAACGACTGCACCCCGTCCATGTGCTGACAGCCCCCGTCGAAGTCCGCGCCGGACTTCTCGTCGTGCAGCCCGCCCGACGGCACGCACAGGGTGACCCCGCCGAGGGAGTCGACGACGTCCACCAGCCCCAGGAACCCGATCTCCACGTAGTGCCCGATCCGCAGCCCGGTCGCCTGCTCGACCGTCCGCGTCAGCAGCTCCGGGCCGCCCAGCGCGTACGCCGCGTTGATCTTGTTCTTGCCGTGCCCGGGGATCGTCACGTACGAGTCCCGCGGGATCGACACCAGATACGGCCCGCTGTCCCCGTGGTGCAGGATCATGATCGTGTCGGTGTTACGGCCCGCGTCCCCGCCGACGTGCAGCTCCTTGCGCTGTTCGGGGGTCAGGTCGGCGCGCGAGTCGGAGCCGACGAGCAGCCAGTCGCTGCCCCGGCCCGCCGCGGGCCGGCCCGCGTAGGAGCCGAGCGCGTCCGTCGTCCTGAGCCGGCCGTCCGCCCAGAAGTACAGGCCCGCGCCGTACCCGACCACCACGACGACCACGGCCACGAGGGTCCACAGAACCCTCCGCGGCCAGCGCCGCCGCCTCACGGGACGTGCCCGCGCCGGTATCCCCGCCATGCCCGCATGATGAGGGCGCCCGACCGGTCCCGCAGGTCGAGCGCCCTCGTCACGTCGTCATCGGCCGGTTACAGCAGGCCGTCCCACATCTGCTCGAGCAGCACCGACCACCAGGTCTCGGGCGAACCGAGCGCCGCGGGGTCGATCCCGTTCAGCTGGGCCTGGAAGTCGACGGTCCAGCGGCCCGCCTGCTCCGGGTTCAGGCCGTAGCGCAGCCGCCACATGCGGCCGAGCAGCGCGAGCGAGCGGGCGAACTCGGGCAGCCCGCTGTTCACGAACTGCGGCGGCACCGGGGCACCGCCCGGACCGGCCTCGACCGGCACGGCCACGATGTGCGCCGTCCCGTACTGGACACAGACCGCCTTGCCGAAGTCGCTGCCCATCACCAGGTACGAGCCCGCGTCCGAGGCCGGCTGCACACCGCGCTCGGCCGCCAGCTCCGCCAGCGTCGGCACCGGCCGCCCCGGCTGGGCCTGCGCCCAGAAGAACGGCCCGAAGTCCGCGGGCAGTCCGGCCACGACGAGCGTGTGCGCGACCACGTCCGGCACACCCTGCCGGGACACGGCCCGCTGGTCGAACCGGAAGACGCCGGGCCCGAAGGCCTGCCCCAGCTCCTGCGCGATGCCCTCCGGCGGAACCGGCGGCATCGGCTGGGCCGGCGCCAGCGGCGCCCGCACCGGGGCGGGCCGCGCCGGACCGTCGGCGACCTGGTGCAACTCGCCCTGATGCGCGATGAGTTGCTGCATGCCCTGCTGACGGGACGCGTGATCGGTGCCGTACGGCGCGATCGACGTGATCCGCGCCTGCGGCCACTGCTCGTGGATCATGCGCGCGCAGTAGGCGCCCGGCAGCGCACACGACTCCAGCTCCGTGTGGAGCTCGAGCACCTGGTCCGCCGGGATGTTCATGCCGCGCAGCTCGTGGAAGATCTGCCACTCCGGGTGCGGCGTGCCGGGCGCCGAGCGGCGGATGAGCTGCTGCTCGGAGCCGTCGGGCGCGCGGTAGCGCAGCACCGCCTGGTAGCCGGGGCCCACGGTCGGCTGACCGGCCGGCGGCTGCGGATACCCGTACGAGGGCGGCGGACCGCCCGGGATCTGCTGCCCGGCCACCGGCGGCGGCATCGCTCCGGGCGGCATGCCACCGGGCGGCGGAGGCGGCACCGGACCCGGCGGGACCGGGCCGGGCGGCACGGGACCGGCACCCGGACCCTGCGGGCCGGGGCTCGCGAGCATCGTCG
>NZ_WWIA01000779.1 GCF_009870065.1 Streptomyces sp. SID5785
TCGACGTTCTGGTCGACGTTCTGGTCGACGTTCTGGTCGATCTTTCTTTCTGCGGCGCACGCCAGGGAACAGCAGAAAGGCCCTGCTCACCGCGCGGACGAACGCGCGGGGCACAGGGCCCTGGTGGACTACCGACGAGTGGCGACGAGTGGCGACGAGTAGTCGACGGCCGGTCGTCGACCGGCCGGTGCTGCGTCTCAGACGGGCTCGGTGTCCGGCGCGGTCGGCCAGCTCATGCGGATCAGACCGCCGTGCTCGTCGGCGGTGACCTCCACGTCGTCCACGAGACCGCTGATCACGGCGAGGCCCATGTCGTCCTCGCCGTCGGCATCGGGCTCGGCGGCGCCGCCCCCGGCCGTCTCGGAGGCGCCCGCCGCGCGCGGCGCCTCGTCACCCACCTCGATGGAGAACTGCTTCTCCTCCTCGATCAGGGCCACTCGCACCGGCGCCGACAGGTCGCTGCCGCGATGCAGCCCCACGGCGCGGGTGCACGCCTCGCCCACGGCGAGCCTGACCTCGTCGAGCACCGCCTCGTCCACACCTGCCCGGCGCGCCACCGCGGCCGCCACGAGACGGGCGGTCCTGACGTGCTCGGGAAGAGGGCTGAAGCGAAGTTCGACGGTGGCCATGCATCCCCCTCTAAGGACGGGCGTCCTCTCGAGAACCGGGCCGACCACAGCCGCCCGGTCCTCGGATCTCTACCGGATCTCTACCGATGTCCTGCCGGCGCGGTCGACGCCGCCGGCCGGACCGGCTCAGTCGGTCGCCGCGACGGCTTCCTCGACCGAGGTGTGGATCGGGAAGACCTTGGTCAGACCCGTGATCCGGAAGATCTTGAGAATGCGCTCCTGGTTGCAGACCAGGCGCAGCGAGCCCTCGTGGGCCCGCACCCGCTTCAGACCGCCGACCAGCACGCCGAGCCCGGTGGAGTCGAGGAAGTCCACGCCCTCCATGTCGACGACAAGGTGGAAACTGCCGTCGTTCACCAGCTCGACCAGCTGCTCGCGCAGCTT
Source organism: Streptomyces sp. SID5785 (assembly GCF_009870065.1). GTDB lineage: Bacteria > Actinomycetota > Actinomycetes > Streptomycetales > Streptomycetaceae > Streptomyces. Next base: position 1,014 of record NZ_WWIA01000779.1, read on the forward strand.
GGGCGCGGTATACACATCAATTTCGCCACCGACCTCGACGACCGTACGATCGCCGACGGTACGGGTCGACAGGGACAGGTCCACGGATCCTCCAGCACCTTGCTAATCGAGCGGTCGCCCCTCGGGGACACCTCGGCCTGATCCCCCGGGACGGTTCGCCAGCCGCGATGGCATTCAATCACTTACCGGCAGGCGTGCACGACGCCTTGGAACATTGTCCGTCACGCCAGTGACACACTCGGAGCCGATGGCCAAGAATCACCGATCCGAACGACCCGCGGCGTCCACGGGCTCCCGACCCTCTCCCGGGGCGGTCCTGGAACGGCTCGCCTCGGGTCCGAGCAGGGCTGCGCGCATCACCCATACGGAGCACCTGCCCCCTCGTACGGGGCGTCATGCCGTCTGGCCTGATCGAATCCGCGCCGAGGTCGTCGCCGCCGTACAGAAGGCCGGAATCGATCACCCGTGGGCCCACCAGGCCCTGGCCGCGGAGCACGCACTGGACGGCGAGTCCGTCGTCGTCGCCACCGGAACGGCCTCCGGGAAGTCCCTCGCCTACCTCGTCCCGGTCCTCTCCGGCCTCCTGGACGGCTCCGAGGCGCCGAACGGCCGCGGGGCCACCACCCTCTACCTCGCCCCCACCAAGGCGCTCGCAGCGGACCAGTGCCGATCGGTGAAGGAACTTTCACAACCGCTCGGCCACGCGATCCGCCCCGCGGTCTACGACGGGGACACCCCCTTCGAAGAACGCGAGTGGGTCCGCCAGTACGCCAACTACGTCCTGACCAACCCCGACATGCTGCACCGCGGGATACTCCCGTCCCACCCCCGCTGGTCCTCCTTCCTCAAGGCCCTCGAGTACGTCGTCATCGACGAGTGCCACACCTACCGCGGCGTCTTCGGCTCGCACGTCGCCCAGGTCCTGCGCCGGCTGCGCCGCCTCTGCGCGCGCTACGGGGCCGACCCCGTCTTCCTGCTCGCCTCGGCCACCTCCGCCGAGCCCGCCGCCTCCGCCCGCCGGCTGACCGGCCTGCCCGTCGTCGAGGTCGCCGACGACTCCTCGCCCCGCGGCGAGGTCGTCTTCGCCCTCTGGGAGCCGCCGCTCACCGAGATGCAGGGCGAGAAGGGCGCACCGGTGCGGCGCACGGCGACCGCCGAGACGGCCGACCTGCTGACCGACCTGACCGTCCAGGGCATCCGCTCCGTCGCCTTCGTACGGTCCCGGCGCGGCGCCGAGCTGATCTCGGTGATCGCCCAGGAACGCCTCGCCGAGGTCGACCGCTCCCTCGTTCGGCGCGTCGCCGCCTACCGCGGCGGCTACCTTCCCGAGGAGCGCCGGGCCCTCGAAGCCGCCCTGCACTCCGGCGAACTCCTCGGCCTGTCCGCGACCACCGCCCTCGAACTCGGCATCGACGTCTCCGGCCTCGACGCCGTCGTCATCGCCGGCTACCCCGGCACCCGTGCCTCCCTCTGGCAACAGGCCGGCCGCGCCGGGCGCTCCGGGCAGGGGGCCCTCGCCGTCCTCGTCGCCCGCGACGACCCCCTGGACACCTACCTCGTCCACCACCCCGAGGCCCTCTTCGACCAGCCCGTCGAATCGACCGTCCTCGACCCCGACAACCCGTACGTCCTCGCCCCGCACCTGTGCGCCGCCGCGGCCGAACTCCCGCTCACCGCACCGGACCTGGACCTCTTCGGCCCCGCCACCGCCGACCTGCTCCCCCAGCTCGAGGCGGCGAAGCTGCTGCGCCGGCGCACGAAGGCCTGGCACTGGACGCGCCGCGAGTCCGCCGCCGACCTCGCCGACATCCGCGGCGGGGGCGGCACCCCCGTGCAGATCGTCGAGGCGAGCACGGGGCGGCTCCTCGGCACGGTCGACGCAGCCTCCGCCCACACCACCGTCCACGACGGCGCCGTCCACCTCCACCAGGGCCGTACGTACGTCGTGAAGCAGCTCGACCTCGACGACCACGTCGCCCTCGTCGAACCCGCGAGCCCCACGTACTCGACCACCGCCCGCGACACCACGGCCATCTCCGTCCTGGAGACCGACGTCGAAGTCCCGTGGGGCGAGGGCCGGTTGTGCTACGGCTCGGTCGAGGTCACCAACCAGGTCATCGGCTACCTCCGCCGCCGGCTCATCACCGGCGAGGTCCTCGGCGAGACCAAACTCGACCTCCCTCCCCGCACGCTGCGCACCCGCGCGGTGTGGTGGACGGTCACCGAGGACCAGCTCGACGCCGCCCGCATCAATCCCGAGATCCTCGGCGGCGCCCTGCACGCCGCCGAACACGCCTCCATCGGCCTCCTCCCTCTCTTCGCCACCTGCGACCGCTGGGACATCGGCGGTGTCTCGGTCCCGCTGCACCCCGACACGCTGCTCCCCACGGTCTTCGTCTACGACGGCCACCCCGGCGGGGCGGGCTTCGCCGAACGGGCCTTCCACACCGCCCGGAAGTGGCTGACCGCCACGCGCGAGGCGATCGCCGCGTGCGAGTGCGAGGCGGGCTGCCCTTCCTGCATCCAGTCCCCCAAGTGCGGCAACGGCAACGATCCGCTGCACAAACGAGGCGCCGTACGTCTCCTCTCCGAGCTGCTCCGGGGCGCCCCGACCACGGGTGACCTGGGATCCGGGTCCTCCGGGGCCGGTCCCGTGGCCGGCACCGGCCCCTCGGGGAGCGGGCCCGCGGGCCCGGCACGGGAGCGGACCTCCACGGCGAACGGGCCGGACCCCGCCGCAGCGACCACTTCGGCCTCCTCCCCGCGCACCGCGCAGTCCACGACCCGGGCCCCCTGAGCCCGGGCCACCCGCCCGGCCAGGGCACACGCCTCACCGCCTCCTTCCATCCAGTGCCCCGCCGCGGCCAACGCGGCCAAGTCGGCCGCGCCGCCCGCCCGGTGCCGGGCCTGAACCGCCTGACCCAGGGCCAGCACCGCCCCGAACACCGCGCCGACGGCGGCGAGCGCCACGACGACCCACACCGTCGCCGACCCCCGGTCCGCCCCGGACCCGCCTCCGGTCCCACCCCGACCGAGCCCCCGAGCCGCCCCCGTCCGAACGGCAGCCCACCGACCCGAGGGGGCTGTGCGGTGGGCGGTCGCTCCGGTCCGGACAGCCGCCCACCGACCTGTGAGGGCTGTGCGGTCGGCGCGGTCACTGCGGTCGGTGTGGCCTGCGCGGTCTGCGCGGTCGGTGCGGTCGCCGCGGTCCGTGCGATCGGCGCGGCCAGCGCGGTCGGTGCGGTCTGCGCGGTCACTGCGGTCGGCGTGGCCTGCGTGGACGCCGCGGTCTGCGCGGACGCCGTGGTCTGCGCGGTCGGTGCGGCCGGTGTGGCCGGTGTGGCCTGCGCGGTCGGCGCGGTCTGCGCGGTCGCTGCGGTCGGCGTGGCCTGCGCGGTCGGTGCGATCGGCGCGGCCAGCGCGGTCGGTGCGGCTCGCCCCAGCTGCGCGGTCGAGGCGACCTGCGCAACGACGCCCGGCGCCTCCGTCGTGCCCCCTCACGTCGCCCCCACCGTCTCCTCGGCCGCCGCTACAGCCTCCGCTCGCAGGTCGACCGAGAGGGGCCCCGGCCCCACGGACCGGGCCGACACCGTCACCCGAACCAGGTCACCCTCCCGGCTCACGTCGACCCGCGCCCCGCTCGGTGCCGCCTGTCGGGCGGCATCCTGCGCGGCATCCGCCGGCTCCTGCCGGGCCGCGGCGCGGGCCCCGGCCCGCGCCGCGTCCACGCACCGGATCTGCCCCGACACCGCCAGGAGGGCCCAGACCAGCGCCAGCGTGAACCCCACGAGCACCGGCAGCACCACCGCCGCCTCCGCCGTCACGAACCCTCTGTCGGGGCCCCGCGCGAACCGGCGCCCGGCACTCCGCTCAGAACGACCCATTGAGCGCCTTCCCCACCAGAGACTGCAGAGTCGCCTGCACCGGGTCGCTCGTCATCACCTTGTAGAGCAGTCCGGCGAACCCCACGGCCGCGAGAATGCCCACCGCGTACTCGGCGCTGACCATCCCGGCATCCGACCGCGCCGCCCGAACGGCCCGCGCCCACCTCCGCATCCGCCCTCCGACGCCCAACCGCGGCCCTGCGACGGCATTCCCGGCCGCCTGGCTCGCCGACACGCATCGCCCGACGTCCGTCCCCCTTCGCCCGCTCACCGCCACCGCCCTTCCCGACGCACTACGCCTCACGTCCGACCCCCGTTCCCTCTGGGCCGCACACCCCACAGCCACCGCCGCACCCGGCCCTGGCCCTGGCCCTGGCCCTGGCCCTGGCCCTGGCCCTGGCCCTGGCCCTGGCCCTGGCTCACCATCCGTCACTCCCGCTTCAGACACCTCACGCCCCACGCCCGACTCCCGCTCCCCCGCAGCTACTCGCCCCGTCGCGACCTCACGCTTCACTCGCGGCCCTCGCTCCACATCGCTCCTCGGCTTCCCTCCAGTTCGCGGAGCCGACCCCGGGTTCGAACCCGGTTCTGACCCCGGGTCCGACCTCAGATACGGCCCCAGGTACGACCTCTGGCCAGAGACCGATCCCGGGCCCGTGCCCGATCCGCCTGACACCGCTCGCCCGCGCCCATCGCCCACATCTGCCGCCATCACAACCTCCGCTCCTTTCACACCTGTTCGCCCTTCCAAGCCGCTCTTCAGCGCGCTGGCACCACGCCCCCTCCCCTCTGCGCTCAGCCCACCCACACCAGCTACACCGGCCTCCCCGGCGCCCCGCCTCCCTCAACTCGGCTCGTTCGCCTCCTCGGCTCCGCCTCACCCACCCCCTCCGCTCAGCACTCCACCCGCCAGGCCGATCACCACGGGCAGGACACCGACCACCAGGAACGCGGGCAGGAAGCACAGGCCGACCGGCGCCGTGATGATCACCGCCGCCCGCCGCGCCACCGCCGTCGCGCGTCTGCCCCGCTCGGCCCGGCACTCCGCGGCGAATCTCGCCACCGGTACGGCTGCCGGCGCCCCCGACTCGCCTGCGCGCTCAAGGAGACGGACCAGTCCGCCGGCTCCGGGCAACGCCGCCAACTCCCGCCAGGCGAAGCCAGGTGCGGAGCCGAGACGAACCTGCGCCGCGCCACGCGCCAGGGCCCGCCCCACCGGCCCGTCGAGCGACTCCCCGACCGCGCGGGCGGCCCCGACCGGATCGGCCCCGGCCGCCAGGCACGCCGCCAGGAGCTCTGCCGCGAGGGGCAGTTGTCGCTCGGCCTCCGCCCGGGCGACCGCGTCCACCTCTGCATCCGCACCGCCGCCACGGCCACCGCCCAGCCCCGCATCGGCCGACGATCGCCGTCCATCACCGCGCCGACGCCACACCAGCCCGGCCGCCACCACCCCGACGAGGAGCCCCGCCGCTCCTCCGACCAGCACATATCCGGCGCACCCGGCGCCGGTCGCCGACATCCACCGGCGCAGCGCCGCAGGCAGTCGCACCCGATCCCGACGGCGTTCCACCGGTACCGTCGCCAAGACCGCCCGCACCCGCCTGCGCACCCCGCGCGACCGCCACCTCGTCAGAACCGCGGTACTCGCCCAGACGCTCAGCGCGATCACGCACAGCACTGCCCCCAGCCTGTGGACAACTTCCACCATCGACCCGACCATCCACATCACCCCCTTCTCCAGCCCGGCAATCCGCTATCAATCCGGCAACTCGCCTCACTCCGCGCCTCCTCCATATCCGTCCCGGCCTGGCCCAGCCCCGGCCCCGGCCCCGGCCCGGCACATCTCCGTCCCGACCTGGCCCAGCCCCGACCTGGCCCCGCACAGCCCATCTCCGCCCCGGGCCCGCTCAGCCGCACCGCCCCCTCATCCCTCCGCCCTGCGCACGATCCGCACCGCCCACCAAAGCCCCGCCGCCTCCAGCACCGCGCCGACCGCCAGGCATCCCAGCCCGGGGCCGGTGTGCAGCAGCACCCGCAACGGCCGGGCCCCGAGCAGTGATCCGAGGAGCAGGCCCAGCACCGGCAGGGCGGCGAGCATGACCGCCGTCGACCAGGGGCCGGCCAATTGGGCACCCAGATCGGCCCGTTGGTCCCGCTCCGCGCGCAACGCGTCCGCCAGCCGGTCGACGCCGACCGCGAGGCCCGCGCCGCGGTCCACCGCCACTCGCCAGCACGCCGCGAGCCCGTGCAGTCCCTCCGCGCCCGGCTCGCGCGCCGCCGCGCCCAGTGCCGCGGGGACGTCACCGCCGAACCGTGCCGCCGCCAGGACCGCGGCGCCACCCGGTGCACCCGTCTCCCGTACGGCGACGGTGAGCGCGCCGCCAGGCTGACGGCCCGCGCGCACCTCACCGGCCAGCACCTCGCACAGCCGGATCACCGCGTCGCCACGCCTGCCCCGCTCGCGCCGCGCGTCCCGCGCCCGGCGCACCCGCGCCGCAGCCGGCACCGCGAGCACCCCCAGCACCAGAGGCAGCAGGGAGGACCCCAGCGCCCCGACGGTCAGGCCCGCCGCCCCGCACCCCCACTCGGGCCGCGCCCGCAGCCAGGCCCAGCACCGGCCGGGCACCGCCCACCGGCCGACATCCCTGACCGCCGCCGCGCCCGCCCCGGCGCCCACGTCCGCGCCCCGGGGCGCCGGAACCCCGCCCAGCACCCGCCGCGCCCGCCGCACCTCGACCTCCCGGGCACGCACCGCCCAGGCCACCGCCGCGGCCCCGATCAGCGCCACCGCCACCACTGCGCTCATCCGGCGCCTCCCCCAGGACGCATCTCGAGGGCGGCCTTCGCATCCGTCACGGCTCCCGCACCCCCAGCAACGCACCGAGGCGCGCCCACCCCGGCCCCGGCACGAACCCCCGCTCGCCCCACTCCAGAGCCGAGACGGTCCGTGTCCAGCCGTGCGGGTCCCGCTCCAGGACGTGGACCTGGGCGACCCGGCGCCGCCCGCTCCGGTCCCGTACGAGGTGGAGGATCACCGAGACCGCCGCCGCCAGTTGGCTGTGCAGCGCGGCCCGGTCGAGTCCGGCCGCCGTGCCGAGCGCCTCGAGGCGGACGGGGACGTCCCGTGCCGCGTTGGCATGGAGGGTGCCCGAACCTCCTTCGTGTCCCGTGTTGAGCGCGGCCAGCAGGGACACGACCTCGGCGCCGCGCACCTCCCCGACCACGAGCCGGTCGGGGCGCATCCGCAGAGCCTGACGGACCAGGTCGTCCAGACCGACGGCGCCCGCGCCCTCCTGGTTGGCAGGACGGGACTCCAGGCGCACCACGTGCGGATGGTCGGGGCGCAGTTCGGCCGAGTCCTCCGCCAGGACGATGCGCTCCTGCGGGCCGACCAGGCCCAGCAGCGCCGACAAGAGGGTCGTCTTGCCGGTGCCCGTGCCGCCGCTGATGAGGAACGACAGTCGGGCGTCCAGCAGGGAGCGCAGCACCCGGTCACCACCGGGAGGCACCGTGCCCGCCGCGACGAGCTCCTCCAGCGTGAAGGCGCGGGGCCGCACGACCCTGAGCGACAGACACGTGCAGCCGACCGCGACCGGGGGCAGCACGGCGTGCAGCCGCGTCCCGTCGGGCAGCCGTGCGTCGACCCAGGGGCGGGCGTCGTCCAGACGCCGGCCCACCACGGCGGCGAGCCGCTGGGCCAGCCTGCGGACGGCCGCGGCACTCTCGAAGGCGACGCCCGCCGGCTCCAGGCCCCCGCCGCGGTCGACCCAGACCCGGTCCGGCGCCGAGACCAGCACGTCCGTGACGGCGGGGTCGCCGAGCAGGGGCTCGAGCGGCCCGGCGCCCACGAGCTCCGACCTGAGCCGCCCGGCCGCGCCGAGCACCTCGGTGTCGCCCAGGATCCGGCCCTGTGCCCTGAGCGCCTCGGTCACGCGCGCGGGGGTCGCCTCCGCCCCGTTCTCCGCGAGCCACTGGCGGACGCCGTCGAGCATCCGCGCCCCGACCACGGCGCTCACGCGAGGCCTCCGGTGTCCGCTCCCACGGTCACGCGCTCCCAGAACTGCTCGCAGAAGCGGCCGAGGCGGCCGCCCGCGCCGGGTGGTCCGCCGCGCGACACCCCGCCGTCCAGCGGCAGTTCGCCCGCGAGCGGCAGGCCGAGCAGCCGGGCCGTCTCGTCCGCGTCCAGGTCGGCAGCGCCCCGCCCGGCCGTCGTGACGACCCGGAGGTCGCGGAGCACCATGCCGGCGGCTCCCGCCGTCCGGCGGGCCGCCGCGACGGCACGCAGCTCGGTCGGCACCACGAGCAGCCCCAGGTCGAGCTGGGCGAGCGCCTCGACGGACCCGGCGTCGATCCGCCGCGGCAGGTCCACCACCACGACGCCGCCACGGCGCCGACCCGCGGCGAGCACCGCCCGGACGGCCTCGGGCGGCACCGCCGCCAGGTCGCCGCGGTCCCAGCTGAGCAGCCGCAGTCCGTGCAGGCTCGGCAGCGACTCCTCCAGGGCCGTGGCGCCGACCCGTCCTCGGGACTGGGCGAAGGCCGGCCAGCGCAGCCCGTCCGCCGCCTCCCCGCCGAGCAGGACGTCGAGCCCGCCGCCCAGCGGGTCCGCGTCGACGAGCAGCGTGCGCCGGCCGGTGCGCGCGGACGCCACGGCGAGCGCGCAGGCCAGCGTGGACGCTCCGGCGCCGCCGCGGCCGCCGAGCACGCCGACCGTGAGCGCGGGCCGACCGACGCCCTCCGCGACGTCGGCGATCCGGTCCATCAGCCACTGCTCCCCGTCCGGAAGCATCAGGACATGGTCGGCGCCGATCTCCACGGCCCGCCGCCACACCCCGGGGTCGTCCTGGTCACGGCCCACGAGGACGACCCCGTGCCGCCTGGCGACACCGCGCAGCCGTCCGGCCGCGTCGTCCCCGACGAGCACCAGGGGCGCCCCCTCCCAGCTCCCACGGCTGCCCGGCGCCCCGTGCACCGCCTCGGGCCGGACACCGGCCGCCGCGCACAGCCGCAGCAGGTCGTCCAGGAGCCCCACGTCCTCCGTCACGATCAGCGGTGCACGTCCCGCTCCGCCGGCGTCCCGCGCCGGGTCCTGCGTCCTCGTCCCCGTCATGATCCGATCCCCCTCTCGCCGCGTCCGCCCGCACCCGCGGACGGTCCGAACCGCGGCGGAGCCCCGGCTGCGCGGAGCACCGAATACCGGTCACCCCACGCAGTCCGGCCAAAACGAACCGGCCATCGGCACGAACCGGAACTCCGCCTGCGGAATCACCGTGCAGCCATCCCGGAAATCGTGTGGATCTTGGTCAATAACTGTGGACAGGAGAACGCTTGTGAATATCTCCGTCACCCAAACCGGTGAGGCATCGGGACCACTCCCCGGTTCTCCGCACAGCAGCTCGACGGTCACACAGCGTGACGAACGGGAGGAGTGCAGCTCACGGCGCCGGGGCCCGGCGACACGGTTGAACAGACAAGAAAAAAGGACCCGAAAACGGGTCCGGACATGCGACGACCCCCGCCGGGGGGGAGAGCGGGGGTCGTCCCCACGGTCCGACTCGGGGGGGGAGGAGCCAGACCGGGTTAGCACGGTCGCGAACGATCCGTGACTTCCATGGTGTACCCGAGAGCCTTCTCAGGCAAACCCACGCGCCCGACCTTACGCCGAATGGTGGGCGCCTATGCTCGGGCTCGTGGAAAACCACTCCTTGACGCACTCCATGCCCCGCGCGGCGGCCTTCTTCGACCTGGACAAGACGGTCATCGCAAAGTCGAGCACGCTCACCTTCAGCAAGTCGTTCTACCAAGGCGGGCTGATCAACAGGAGGGCGGTGCTGCGGACCGCGTACACGCAGTTCGTCTTCCTCGCGGGCGGCGCCGACCACGACCAGATGGAGCGCATGCGCGCGTACCTCTCCGCGCTGTGCCGCGGCTGGAACGTGGAGCAGGTGAAGGAGCTCGTCGCCGAGACGCTGCACGACCTGATCGACCCGATCATCTACGACGAGGCGGCGTCCCTCATCGAGGAGCACCACACGGCGGGCCGCGACGTCGTGATCGTCTCGACATCCGGCGCCGAGGTGGTCGAGCCGATCGGCGAGCTGCTCGGGGCGGACCGGGTGGTGGCCACGCGCATGGTCGTCGGCGACGACGGGTGCTTCACGGGTGAGGTGGAGTACTACGCGTACGGCCCCACGAAGGCGGAGGCGGTCGAAGAACTGGCGCGCAGCGAGGGGTACGACCTGTCGCGCTGCTACGCGTACAGCGATTCGGCGACCGATGTTCCGATGCTGAGCACGGTCGGGCACCCGTACGCGGTGAACCCGGACCGGGCGTTGCGGCGCGAGGCCATCGCGCGCGAGTGGCCGATTCTCGACTTCAGCAAGCCCGTCCGGCTCAAGCAGCGGCTGCCGCACCTGTCGGCGCCGTCCCGGCCGGCGGTGGCCGCGGCGGTCGCCCTCGGCGCGGCGGCAGCCACGGCGGGACTGGTCTGGTACGCCAGCCGGCGCCGCGCCGCCGCCCCGGCCGTCTGAACCCCTGCCCGCCTGAACTGCTGCCCACCTGGACCGCTGCCCGCCGGGCCCGCTGGGCCACCGACCAGGCAGCGCCCGATTTCGCCCTGTTTGAACGTAAAAGTAAAGAAGTGTGGCCAGGACTACCGATCACTGCGGGGGTGGAGTAGAAAGGAGTCAACGGCCCGCGAGACCAAGGACATCCGAGAGGATCACCTTCACACGCAACCAGGCCCCACGGACCGACGCATGAACACAGGGCACCCACGCGACGTCGACCCGTCGATTACGGGCCAGCCGCACCAGGTGACGGGCAGAAGTTCCCGACCTGATGGGCAAACACATCGAGGACGCTTGGTAACCCGGTGGCCATGCCAGCGGCGGTACGAGGACTCGTACCGCCGCAACCCTTGTCCGGCCCCTGCCGGACTCAGGCGGCGCCGCGCTGCAGCGCCTCACAGACCGCGGTCGACTCCCTGACCCCCAGCTCGACGGCCTTGCCGCAGTGGGCGATCCATGTCGCCATGCCGTCCGGAGTGCCGGAGACATAGGCCTCCAGAGCCGCCGCGTACTGGGCGCGCCCCAGCTCCGCGTGACCCACCTCCGCCGGGCAGATCGACTTGGGGTCGAGGCCGCTGCCCACCAGAACGATGCGCTCGGCGGCCCGCGCCACCACACCGTTGTGCGAGCCGAAGGGACGCAGGGCGAGCAGCTCGCCGTGCACCACGGCCGCCGTCACCAGCGCCGGCGCCTCACCGCCCGCGATGATCAGCTGTGCGAGCCCCTCGAGCCGTCCGGCCACCTCGTCCGCGCCCGGGAGCGGCAGCTCGACGAGCGGCTCGTCGACCGGCTCGCCCGCCTGCCGGGGGCGGCCCACCGCCGCGCCGTTGTCCGCGGCGGCGACCAGGTGCAGGCGCGCGAGGACGCGCAGGGGCGACTGCCGCCAGATGGACAGGAGTTGACCCGCTTCCGCGGTCAGCCGCAGGGCGGCGCCGATGACCGGCGCCTCCCGGTCGCCGTCGCCCCCGCTGAAGTCGGTGCGCCGGCGCACCTCCTCGAGCGCCCAGTCGGCGCCCGACAGCGCCGCACTGCCCCGGGCGCCGCGCAGCGCGGCCTCGGAGGTCACCTCGTTGCTGCGGCGCCGCATGACACGGTGCCCGTAGACCCGGTCCACGGCCTTGCGCACGGAGGCCACGGAGTCGGCCACGCCCGGCAGGTCGGCCAGCGCGGCGAGGGGATCGGCTGTCGTACTCATGCGTACGACCCTACGGGCCGTGGGGCGCCGCCCCACGAAGGAGTGGTCTTCTTCACGCCTGGACACCACTCAAAGCGACGTTCCCACTACTCTTCGTGAACATGAAGATCGCTTTCGTGGGCAAGGGCGGCAGCGGCAAGACCACGCTGTCCTCGCTCTTCATCCGACACCTCGCCACCACGGGATCGCCGGTCGTCGCCGTCGACGCCGACATCAACCAGCACCTGGGCCCCGCGCTCGGACTCGACGACGAGACGGCCGCGGCCCTGCCGGCCATGGGGGCGCGCCTGCCGCTCATCAAGGACTACCTGCGCGGATCGAACCCGCGCATCGCGTCCGCCGAGACGATGATCAAGACCACCCCGCCCGGCGAGGGCTCACGCCTGCTGCGGGTCGACGAGAGCAACCCGGTGTACGAGGCCTGTGCCCGGCCGGTGGAACTCGACGGCGGGACCGTCCGTTTGATGGTCACCGGGCCGTTCACCGAAGCCGATCTCGGTGTCGCCTGCTACCACTCCAAGACCGGAGCGGTGGAGCTGTGTCTGAATCACCTCGTCGACGGCCCCGGCGAGTACGTGGTGGTCGACATGACCGCGGGCTCGGACTCCTTCGCCTCCGGCATGTTCACCCGTTTCGACATGACGTTCCTCGTCGCCGAGCCGACACGGAAGGGGGTCTCGGTCTACCGCCAGTACAAGGAGTACGCACGGGACTTCGGCATCGCCCTGAAGGTCGTGGGGAACAAGGTGCAGGGCGAGGACGATCTCGACTTCCTGCGCTCCGAGGTCGGGGACGACCTGCTCGTCACCGTCGGGCACTCGGACTGGGTGCGCGCCATGGAGAAGGGGCGACCGCCCCGCTTCGACCTCCTGGAGACGGCCAACGCGACAGCACTCGCCACTCTGCGGGCCGCCGCCGACGCGACGTACGGCGCCCGCGACTGGGAGCGGTACACGCAGCAGATGGTGCATTTCCACCTGAAGAACGCGCAGAGCTGGGGCAACGAGAAGACGGGGGCCGACCTCGCGGCACAGATCGACCCCGGCTTCGTCCTGCGGGAGAGCACACCGACGGCGGTCGCCTCGGCCTGACCCGTCCACCCGGACGGACGGGTCAGCCGGGTCGGCCGGGTCGGACCGACTCAACCGTCCTGTCCAGGCGGCCGGTTCAGGAGGTCGATGCCGACGCCGGGGTGCCCGAGCCCTTCGCGGGTGCGGGCGCCGGCTTCCCGGTCAGGTAGGACGCCCAGCCCTGCCCGGGAGCCTGGCCCACGCCGAGCTTCGTCAGCTTGGCGAGGGTCGCCGGGTCCTGCGCGTCGAGCCAGTCGGCGAGCTGGCGGAAGGAGACGCAGCGCACGTCGGGCTTGCCGCAGACGGTCTTCACGGTGTCCTCGACGGCACGCATGTAGACGCCGCCGTTCCAGGACTCGAAGTGGTTGCCGATGACCAGGGGTGCGCGGTTGCCCGTGTAGGCGCGGTCGAAGCCCGCGAGCAGGCTGTCCCGCATCTGGTCACCCCAGTACTGCCGCATGTCCGGGTCGCCCTGAGTGCTGGTGCCCGACTGGTTGACCATGAAGTTGTAGTCCATGGTCAGCTGCTCGTACTTGTGCCCCTTGAAGGGGACGAGCTGCATGGACAGGTCCCACAGGCCGTTCTTCCTCTTCGGCCACACCTGGTCGTTGACCCCGCTCGTGTCGTAGCGGAAGCCGAGCTCCTTCGCCGCCCGCATGAAGTTCTTCTGGCCTTCGAGGCAGGGGGTGCGGGCGCCGATCAGCTCCTTGTCGTAGTCGAAGGGGAGCGGCGGCATGTTCTTCAGGCCCGCGTTCGTCTTCCACGTCTTCACGAAGCTCTTGGCCTGCTGGATCTCGCTCTTCCACTCGGCCACCGACCACTCGCCGACGCCGCCGCCCTTGCCGCAGAAGTGGCCGTTGAAGTGGGTGCCGATCTCGTTGCCCTCGAGCCAGGCGGCACGCACCTGCTCGGCGGTGTCCCTGATTCCCTGAGTGTCGTTGAAGCCGATGTCCGAACTGCCCGCCGAGTGCTGGGGGGCGTGGTAGAGGTCCTTCTTGTCCTCGGGGAGCATGTAGACGCCGCTCAGGAAGTACGTCATCGTCGCGTTGTTCGCCTTGGCGACCGAGCGGAAGTGGGAGAACAGCTTCTGGCTGTCCTCGCCGGCGCCGTCCCAGGAGAAGACGACGAACTGCGGCGGCTTCTGACCGGGCTTCAGGCGCTCGGGGCGCGACAGGTGAGGCTGCTGCCCGGTGTACGCCGTCGAGCCGTCGCCGATCAGACGCAGCACGCTGCCGGGCGCGGCCGGCGCGGCCTTCTTCGGGCCGGGGGCGCCCTTGCGGTGCGGTGCGGGTGCGGTGTCGTCGGACGCGCAGCCGGCGAGGACGGCGGTGCACGCGGCGACGGCGGTGACGCACGCGAGAGCCCTGCGCGCGGTGGCCGTACGGGTGGCGGTCCTGCGAGTGGCAGCCCGACGGGTGGCGGTCCTGCGAGTGGCGGTCCACGGGGTGGCGGCCATCTTCCGCCCACCTTCTTCCTGGGGGTCGGCTTGCGAGACGAGACACGCAGAGCGCGCGAAATGTCCTGAAAGGTCGAGTTCGCCGCCAAGGTCGCATGCGCTCCGTTCGGAATTAATCCGACAAGCCGATCAAGAATCTTATTCACTCCCCCAGGTGAAGCATTGCCCTATTTGCACCATTAGCCCTTCCCTGCTCTTTACTCTGCATTACGATCCGTTTACCGAGCGTTGATCGACCACCTGTTCATTGCTTCATCCCGCCGCTGCACGCCGTGAACCACGGCCGCGATGCGACCCCGGCCACCGCCGAGGGGTCCGTCCCCCACATTCCGCGACCGCGCTGCACCCCTGAGGAGACGGGAACATGTCAGCCTGCGTACCCACCCGCGCCGACGACCCCGACCGGACGGCCGAGCCCTCGGCCTCCGTGCGGAAGGCGCACAGTCCACCGCCCGCACCGCACCGCCGCTTCCGGATCGCCGGCGCCGACCTCTCCGCGTCCGTGTCCGTCTTCCTGATCGCCCTGCCGCTGTCCCTCGGCATCGCCCTCGCGACGGGCGCGCCCCTCGAGTCCGGGCTCGTCGCCGCCGCCGTCGGCGGACTCGTCGCCGGATTCGTCGGTGGCTCGGCGCTCCAGGTCAGCGGCCCGGCCGCGGGCCTGACCGTGGTCACCGCCGAGCTGATCCAGCGCTACGGATGGCGCACCACGTGCGGCATCACCGTTCTCGCCGGCCTCGCCCAACTCGGTCTCGGCTGCCTGCGCGTGGCGCGCAGCGCGCTCGCCGTCAGCCCCGCCGTCGTGCACGGCATGCTCGCCGGGATCGGCGTCACCATCGCCGTCGCCCAGCTGCACATCGTCCTCGGCGGCACGCCCGACAGCTCCGTTCTCGCCAACATCGCGTCGCTGCCGCACCAGTTGGCCCGGGTGCACCCGGCCGCCCTCGCCATGAGCGGACTCACGCTGGGACTGCTCGTCCTGTGGCCCCGGCTCCCCGGCAGAGCCGGCCGCATCGCCCGCAAGGTGCCCGCCGCGCTCGTCGCAGTGACCGCGGCCACCACCGCCACCGTCACGCTCGGCCTGACGCTGCCCGAGGTCGACCTGCCCTCCTGGAGCAGCCACGCACTCGCGGGACTGCCCGAGGGGCCGGTGCTCGGCATCCTCGCCGCCGTCCTGACGACGACACTGGTGTGCAGCGTGCAGTCGCTGCTCGGCGCCGTCGCCGTGGACAAGCTGGCGACCGCGCGCACGGACCTGCCGCCCGCCGCCCGCCGCTCCCACCTGGACCGCGAGCTGCTCGGCCAGGGCGCGGCGAACATCGTGTCCGGTTCGCTCGGCGGACTCCCCGTCGCCGGCGTCGCCGTCCGCTCGACGGCCAATGTGAACGCGGGCGCGGTCAGCCGGAACTCCACGATGCTGCACGGCGTTTGGGTAGTAGCGGCCACGCTGCTCCTCGTCCCGCTCCTGGAGCTGATCCCGCTGGCCTCACTCGCCGCCCTGGTGATGGCCGTCGGGATCCGCATGGTCTCCCTGCACCACATCCGCACGGTCACCCGCCACCGTGAGGTCCTGGTGTACGTCGTCACCACGCTCGGTGTCGTCGCCCTCGGTGTACTGGAGGGCGTCGGCCTCGGGGTGGCGGTCGCGGTCGGCGTCGCCCTGCACCGGCTCGCCCGCACCCGTATCACGCACACGCAGGACACCCAGGGCGTCCACCATGTGCGCGTCCGGGGGCAGTTGACTTTCCTGGCCGTGCCGCGGCTGAGCCGTACGCTGCACCAGGTCCCGCAGGGCGCCGCCTGTGTCGTGGAGCTGGACGGGTCGTTCATGGACCATGCCGCCTTCGAGGCGCTGCAGGACTGGCAGCACGCGCACACCGGGCAGGGCGGCACCGTGGAGGTCGCCGGCCGGGCCGGAGCACGCATCGCGGAGCCCGCGAGCGCCGCGCACACCTGCTGCCGCCCGTGGACCCCCTGGCGCAATCACCACTGCGACGGTCCGCAGTCCGCACCCGCCCCCGAGCAGACCTCGGACCGACCGCGGACCGGTGGGCACCAACTGGCCAGCGGTATCAGCGCGTTCCAGCGGAACACCGCCCCGCTGGTCCGCGGCGAGCTGGCCCGGCTCGCCCGTGAGGGCCAGCAGCCCACCCAGCTCTTCCTGACCTGCGCCGACTCGCGGCTCGTCACGTCGATGATCACGTCGAGCGGCCCCGGCGACCTGTTCGTCGTGCGGAACGTGGGCAATCTCGTCCCGCTCCCGGGCGAGGAGAGCGGGGACGACTCGGTGGCCGCCGCCATCGAGTACGCCGTGGACGTGCTGAAGGTGCAGTCGGTCACCGTCTGCGGGCACTCCGGGTGCGGCGCGATGCAGGCGCTGCTCGCGGGGCCGCCCGACGGGGCGGCACGCACTCCGCTCACCCGCTGGCTGCGGCACGGCCTGCCGAGCCTGGCGCGGACCGCGGACACGGAGCGGCCCGGGGCGCGGCTCGCGGGCCGGGAGCCGGCGGACGCGGCCGAGCAGTTGTGCCTGACCAACGTCGTGCAGCAGCTGGAGCACCTGCGGGCGCACCCCTCGGTGGCCCGCGCCCTGGAGGACGGCGCGCTCGAGCTGCACGGCATGTACTTCCACGTCGGTGAGGCGCAGGCCTACCTCCTCACCGAGGGCGACCCCGTCTTCGGCCATGTCGACGGCACGGAGCAGACCGGGGGCTCCGAGAACCCCGAGAACCCCGAGGCCCCCGCCCCCACCGAGAACACCGGCAGAACCCCGGGCACCCCCGGCACCCCCGGTACCGAGGAGGAGGTGCGAAGGCCCAGCCTCGCGTGACCACGGCGGCGTTCTCCCGAACGAGCGCTCGCACGACAGCTCGCGTGACCTGCTGAACCCTGCGGCCGTTCCGCACGTGTGAACCGGTGCGGAACGGCCGCGCCGGGGTACCGGATCCATGCCGGCACCCCGGCGACAACAGGTCTAAACCATTTTCCTGGCGGCCCTTGTCAGCAGGGGTCGCCGTCTGATGAGCTGTGGCCTGGGACACAAATGTCGCCCCGGGCAAAGCACCGCAAGGGAGATGTCGTGAGCAACGAAAGCCTGGCCAACCTCTTGAAGGAGGAGCGACGCTTCGCGCCGCCCGCTGACCTGGCCGCGAGCGCCAACGTCACGGCGGAGGCGTACGAGCAGGCCAAGGCTGACCGGCTCGGCTTCTGGGCCGAGCAGGCCCGCCGCCTCAGCTGGGCCACCGAGCCGACCGAGACGCTGGACTGGTCGAACCCGCCCTTCGCGAAGTGGTTCGCGGACGGCAAGCTCAACGTCGCGTACAACTGCGTCGACCGCCACGTCGAGGCCGGCCACGGCGACCGCGTCGCGATCCACTTCGAGGGTGAGCCGGGCGACAGCCGGGCCATCACCTACGCCGAGCTCAAGGACGAGGTCAGCCGCGCGGCGAACGCCCTGACCGAGCTGGGCGTCGAGGCCGGCGACCGCGTCGCCGTCTACCTGCCGATGATCCCGGAAGCCGTCATCGCGATGCTCGCGTGCGCCCGGATCGGCGCCGCGCACTCCGTCGTCTTCGGCGGCTTCTCCGCCGACGCCATCGCCAAGCGCATCGAGGACGCCGACGCGAAGGTCGTTATCACCTCCGACGGCGGCTACCGCCGGGGCAAGCCCTCCGCCCTCAAGCCGGCCGTCGACGAGGCGCTCACCCGCGTGTCGGTCGACAGGGTCCTCGTCGTGCAGCGCACGAAGCAGGACGTCGCCTGGACCGAGGGCCGCGACGTGTGGTGGCACGACGTCGTCGGCAAGCAGTCCACGGAGCACACGCCCGAGGCCTTCGACGCCGAGCAGCCGCTCTTCATCCTCTACACGTCCGGGACGACGGGGAAGCCGAAGGGCATCCTGCACACGTCCGGCGGCTACCTGACGCAGGCCAGCTACACCCACCACGCCGTCTTCGACCTCAAGCCTTCGAGCGACGTCTACTGGTGCACCGCCGACATCGGCTGGGTCACCGGCCACTCCTACATCACGTACGGCCCCCTCTCGAACGGCGCGACGCAGGTCATCTACGAGGGCACCCCGGACACCCCGCACCAGGGCCGGTTCTGGGAGATCGTGCAGAAGTACGGCGTCACGATCCTCTACACGGCGCCCACCGCGATCCGCACGTTCATGAAGTGGGGCGACGACATCCCCGCGAAGTTCGACCTGTCGAGCCTGCGGGTGCTCGGGTCGGTCGGCGAGCCGATCAACCCCGAGGCCTGGGTCTGGTACCGGAAGAACATCGGCGCCGACACGTGCCCCGTCGTCGACACCTGGTGGCAGACCGAGACCGGCGCGATCATGATCTCGCCGCTGCCGGGCGTCACCGAGACCAAGCCGGGCTCCGCCCAGCGCGCCCTGCCGGGCATCTCCGCGACGGTCGTCGACGACGAGGCGCACGAGGTGCCGGACGGCGGTGGCGGCTACCTGGTCCTGACCGAGCCGTGGCCGTCGATGCTGCGCACCATCTGGGGCGACGACCAGCGGTTCATCGACACGTACTGGTCCCGCTTCGAGGGCAAGTACTTCGCCGGTGACGGTGCGAAGAAGGACGACGACGGCGACATCTGGCTGCTGGGCCGGGTCGACGACGTCATGCTCGTCTCCGGGCACAACATCTCGACGACCGAGGTCGAGTCCGCGCTCGTCTCGCACCCCGCCGTCGCCGAGGCCGCCGTGGTCGGCGCCGCGGACGAGACGACCGGTCAGGCGATCGTCGCCTTCGTGATCCTGCGCGGCAGCGCGAACGCGGAGGACGAGTCGCTCGTCGCCGACCTGCGCAACCACGTGGGCACGACGCTCGGCCCGATCGCCAAGCCCAAGCGGGTTCTGCCGGTCGCCGAGCTGCCCAAGACGCGCTCCGGCAAGATCATGCGCCGTCTGCTGCGCGACGTCGCGGAGAACCGGGAGCTGGGTGACGTCACCACGCTCACCGACTCCTCCGTGATGGACCTCATCCAGACCAAGCTGCCCGCGGCGCCCAGCGAGGACTGACCTCGGCGGCACCCCCCGCAGCCCTTCGGAACGGGCATCCGGCGAACGCGCCGGATGCCCGTTTCGTGCGTATCGTGACGAACACCAGCACGCCCCGCCTCCACCCGGTAGGGTGACGTTCGCGTCAAGAACGCGTCATGATGTCCACAGGGTGTGCCGGGAAGTCTGGTCGGCGGTGTCCACAGCCGTACCTGACCGGAGGTTCCACCCCGTGAGCGCGCCGACGAAGAAGCCGTCCGACGAGACGGCGAAGAGTTCCCCGAAGGCCCTCGGCCGGCTCTCCCTGCCGGAGCGCACCTTCGTGGCCGACGCCCTGCGCACCGAGACCGTCGGCGGCGTCCTGCTCCTCGTCGCGGCCGTCGCCGCCCTCGTCTGGGCCAACGTGCCGGCGCTGCACCACAGCTACGAGACGGTCAGCGACTTCCACCTCGGCCCCGGCGCCCTCGGCCTGAACCTGTCGATCGAGCACTGGGCGGCCGACGGTCTCCTCGCCGTGTTCTTCTTCGTCGCCGGCATCGAGCTCAAGCGCGAACTCGTCGCCGGTGACCTGCGCGATCCGCGCGCCGCCGTCCTCCCGGTCGTCGCCGCGCTGTGCGGCATGGCGGTGCCCGCGCTGGTCTACACGCTGGTCAACACGGTCGGCGACGGATCGCTCGGCGGCTGGGCCGTGCCGACCGCCACCGACATCGCGTTCGCCCTCGCCGTGCTCGCCGTCATCGGCACCTCCCTGCCGAGCGCGCTGCGCGCCTTCCTGCTGACACTCGCGGTCGTCGACGACCTCTTCGCGATCCTGATCATCGCGGTGTTCTTCACCAGCGACCTGAACTTCGCCGCGCTCGGCGGCGCGTTCCTCGGTCTCGCCGTCTTCTGGCTGCTGCTCCGCAAGGGGGTGCGCGGCTGGTACGTGTACGTGCCGCTCGCGCTCGTGATCTGGGGCCTCATGTACAACAGCGGCGTCCACGCCACGATCGCCGGCGTCGCGATGGGCCTCATGCTGCGCTGCCACCGCACCGACGGTGAGGAGCACTCCCCCGGCGAGCACATCGAGCATCTGGTGCGGCCGCTGTCGGCGGGACTCGCGGTACCGCTGTTCGCCCTGTTCAGCGCGGGTGTCATGGTCTCGGGCGGCGCGCTCGGCGACGTCTTCACCCAGCCGGAGACGCTCGGCGTCGTGCTCGGCCTCGTCGTCGGCAAGGCCCTCGGCATCTTCGGCGGCACGTGGCTGACCGCCCGCTTCACCCGGGCGTCCCTGTCCGACGAGCTGGCCTGGCCGGACGTCTTCGCGGTCGCCACGCTCGCCGGGATCGGCTTCACGGTGTCCCTGCTGATCGGGGAACTCGCCTTCACCGACGACCCCGTCCTGACCGACGAGGTCAAGGCGGCGGTGCTGTGCGGCTCGCTGATCGCCGCGCTCCTCGCCACCGTCCTGCTGAAGATCCGCAACGCCAAGTACCGCGCGCTGTGGGAGGACGAGGAGCGCGACGACGACGAGAGCGGGGTGCCCGACATCTACGAACAGGACGATCCGGCGTACCACCTCCGGATGGCCGAGATCCACGAGAGGAAGGCCGCGGAACACCGAAGGCGTGCCGAAGTGGCGGGCGGGGCAGGCGACGACGACGAGCGTCCGGCATGATCTGAGACCTACAGTCCGCCACGGAAGCATCCGCTACAGAAGAACAGGGAGTATGCGATGAGCGCACCCGACGGCAGCCCGGTCGGCGCCGAACGCAGCATCGGCCAGCTGTTCGCCTCGGCGACGACCGAGATGTCCGCACTGGTGCACGACGAGATCGCCCTCGCGAAGGTGCAGCTGAAGCGGGACGTCAAGCGCGGGGCCATGGGCGGTGTCGCGTTCATCGTCGCCGCCACCGTACTGATCTTCTCGCTGCCGATGCTGAGCTTCGCCCTGGCCTACGGCATCAACGCCTGGACCGGCGGGCACAACGGCGACGGCGGCTGGAACCTCGCCTGGTGCTTCCTGCTCTCCTTCGCGGGCAGCCTCCTCCTCGCGGGCCTGCTCGGCGCCATCGGTGCCGTGTTCGCCAAGAAGGCGAAGAAGGGCAAGGGCCCGCAGAAGGTCGCCTCCTCGGTCAAGGAGACGGCGGGCGTACTCCAGAACGCCAAGCCGCACCCCCGACAGGTGACGCCGGGCGACCGTGTCCCCGAGGCCATCGAGGCTGTGGCACGCTCGTCTTCATGACGGACCCCGCCACCCCATCGGCCCAGCCGCCCACCTCGGTCGTACGACTCGACGTGCCCGGCGGCATGGAAGTGCACCACCGGGACGTCGCGGCCAACGGCGCGCGCTTCCACATCGCCGAGCTGGGTGACGGGCCGCTCGTGCTGCTGCTGCACGGGTTCCCGCAGTTCTGGTGGACGTGGCGGCACCAGCTCGTCGCGCTCGCCGACGCCGGGTTCCGGGCCGTGGCGATGGACCTGCGCGGCGTGGGCGGCAGCGACCGCACCCCGCGCGGCTACGACCCGGCGAACCTGGCGCTCGACATCACCGGCGTCGTGCGCTCGCTCGGCGAGCCGGACGCCGCGCTCGTCGGCCACGACCTCGGCGGCTACCTCGCCTGGACCGCGGCGGCGATGCGGCCCAAGCTGGTGCGCCGGCTCGTCGTGTCGTCGATGCCGCACCCGCGGCGCTGGCGCTCGGCGATGCTCTCCGACCTCAAGCAGACCTCGGCCGGCTCCTCCGTGTGGGGGTTCCAGCGGCCGTGGGTGCCCGAGCGTCAGCTCGTCGCGGACGACGGGGCGTTGGTGGGCCGGCTCGTGCGCGACTGGTCGGGGCCGAACCAGCCGGACGACAAGGCCGTCGACGCCTACCGCCAGGCCATGTGCATCCCCTCCACCGCGCACTGCTCGGTCGAGCCGTACCGCTGGCTGGTCCGCTCGCTGGCCCGGCCGGACGGCATCCAGTTCTACCGGCGCATGAAGCGTCCGGTGCGGGTACCGACCCTGCATCTGCACGGCTCGCTCGACCCCGTGATGCGCACGCGCAGTGCCGCGGGCTCCGGCGAGTACGTCGAAGCCCCCTACCGCTGGCGGCTGTTCGACGGGCTCGGGCACTTCCCGCACGAGGAGGACCCGGTGGCGTTCTCCAACGAGCTGGTCAACTGGCTGAAGGACCCCGAGCCGGACCGGTAGCCGCATGTGGGGCGTCCGGTGTCCGGGGAGGAACACCTGTCCTACGAACAGCCAATTGCCCGGCGCATAAGCCAATTGGGCGCGGCCGGGGAGGTTACCGACCATGAGGCCCGGGCACACGTCGGGGTATGGGCTGGACGCACGACTACAGTGACGCAGCACGCACCCGCCGCCCCGCGATGACGCTGGGCTCACCCCGGAGGGGAGCGCCGCAGGACCTCGCGGCGCACGATCCCCGGCTGGGTATTCCGCGCATCCTGCGGCGCAGGGCCCGGTGGGTGTCCGCCCGGCTCCGGCACAGCAGCCGCGACTGACCCCTCGCACCGCGGGCCACCGGTCCTCACAGGGCGCAGGCGTCCGTGTCGACCTCCTGGACCGCCGAGCGGCCCTGCTCGATGTCGCTGCGGATCTCGTCGCCGGTCAGGGCGTATCCCGTGTCCGCGTCGTCCAAGGACTTGGCGAAGACCACGCCGTAGACCTGGCCGTCCGGCGTCAGCAGCGGGCCGCCCGAGTTGCCCTGACGGACCGTCGCGTACAGGGAGTACACGTCGCGCTGGACGGTGCCCCGGTGGTAGATGTCCGGCCCGTTGGCCGTGATGCGGCCGCGCAGGCGGGCGGGGCGCACGTCGTACGCGCCGTTCTCGGGGAAGCCGGCGACGATGGCGCCGCCGCCGCGCTGCGCGTCCGTCGGTGTGAAACGCAGCGGGGGCGCCTTCAGCTCCGGCACGTCGAGGACCGCGATGTCGCGCTTCCAGTCGTAGAGGACGACCTTCGCGTCGTAGCGCACGCCCTCGCCGCCTATCTGGACGGTGGGCTCGTCGACCCCGCCGACCACATGCGCGTTCGTCATGACGCGGCGGTCGGCGAAGACGAAGCCGGTGCCTTCCAGGACCTTGCCGCAACTGGGCGCCTGGCCCACGACCTTGACGATCGACCGCTTCGCGGAGGTCGCGACGGCGCTCTTGGCGAGGGCCTGGTCCGGCGGGCGGACCTCGGCGATCGGCTCGTTGGCGAACGGGCTGAAGACCTGGGGGAAACCGTTCTGCGCAAGGGTGGAGGAGAAGTCCGCGAACCAGGTGTCCGCCTGGGTGGGCAGCGCCTGCGAGACCCCGAGCAGCACCTTGGAGCTGCGGACCTCCTTGCCCAGCGTCGGCAGCGTCGTCCCGGCGAGCGCGGAACCTATCAGCCAGGCCACCAGGAGCATCGCCGCGACATTGACCACGGCACCGCCCGTCGCGTCCAGCGCACGGGCGGGGGACCAGGTGATGTACCGGCGCAGCTTGTTGCCCAGGTGTGTGGTGAAGGCCTGGCCGACCGAGGCGAAGACGATCACCACGATCACGGCGACGACCGCGGCCGCCGTCGTGACCTGTGCGTCGTCGGTGGCCGCCGACCAGATCACGGGGAGCACGTAGACCGCGACGAGTCCGCCGCCGAGGAATCCGATCACCGACAGGATGCCGACGACGAACCCCTGGCGGTAACCGACGATCGCGAACCACAGGGCGGCGGCGAGCAACAGGATGTCCAGCACATTCACGGGGGCCACCCTGTCATGAGCGCCAGTCGAGCGGGACCGACTTCTCCCGGTCCCAGGGCTTCTCCCATCCCGCGAAGTGCAGCAGTCTGTCGATCACGCCGGCCGTGAAACCCCAGACCAGGGCGGATTCCACCAGGAAGGCGGGGCCGTGGTGGCCGCTGGGGTGACGGGCCGTCGCCCTGTTCGCCGGGTCCGTGAGATCGGCCACCGGGACCGTGAAGACCCGGGCCGTCTCCGCGGGGTCCACGGCCGCGACCGGCGTCGGCACCCGCCACCAGCCGAGCACCGGCGTCACGACGAACCCGCTCACCGGGATGTACAGCTTCGGGAGCTGGCCGAAGAGCTGGACGCCGCTCGGGTCCAGGCCCGTCTCCTCCCAGGCCTCGCGCAGCGCGGCCCGCAGCGGGCCCTCGGCGCGCGGGTCCCCGTCCTCCGGGTCGAGGGCTCCGCCGGGGAACGACGGCTGGCCCGCGTGCGAGCGCAGCGAGCCCGCCCGCTCCATCAGCAGCAGCTCGGGGCCTCGCTCGCCCTCACCGAACAGGATCAGCACCGCGGACTGCCGGCCCGCGCCGTCCGCGGGCGGCAGGAAGCGGCTGAGCTGCTCGCCGCGGACCGTCGCGGCGGCCTCGGCGACCGGGTCGAGCCAGTCCGGCAGGCCCGCCGTGCGCAGCGTGACGTCCGCACCGGCGACCGGTCCGGCGACCGGCCCGGCCGCGCCCTCGTGCGGACCGCCGCTGCCGCCCCTGCCGGTGTCGCCGCCGGTCCCGCGGATCTCGCTCACGTGCTTCATCGCCGCCCCCATGACTCTCGTGATGGGCCCAACGCCCGACCGCCCTTCGTTCGTTCCCCCGTCACCCGTCAGGAGGACCAGGAGGACCCCCGGCCAGGAGGCCCCCCAGCCCCAGGAGGACCCCCGGCCCAGGAGGATCCCTGTCAGGAGGATCCCAGCGGCGGGGCCGGCAGCCCGCCCGCGTCCAGGTAGGACTGCGGCGGCTTGAGGCGCTGGCCCGGCAGGCCGCCCTTCTCGTACTTGAGCAGCTTCTTCGCCTTCTCCGGGTCCGTCTCGCCCTCCCCGTAGGCCGGGCAGAGCGGGGCGATCGGACAGGCGCCGCAGGCCGGCTTGCGGGCGTGGCAGATCCGGCGGCCGTGGAAGATCACGTGATGGCTGAGCATCGTCCACTGACTCTTCGGGAACAGCTCGCCGACCGCCTTCTCTACCTTGTCCGGATCGGTCTCCTCGGTCCACTTCCAGCGCCGCACCAGGCGCCCGAAGTGCGTGTCGACCGTGATGCCGGGGCGCCCGAACGCGTTGCCCAGGACCACGAAGGCCGTCTTGCGGCCGACGCCGGGCAGCTTGACCAGGTCCTCGAGCCGGCCGGGCACCTCCCCGCCGAACTCCTCGGTGAGCACCTTCGCGAGGCCCATGATCGACTTCGTCTTGGCGCGGAAGAAGCCGGTCGGCCGGATCAACTCCTCGACCTTCTCCGGATTCGCCGCCGCGAGGTCCTCGGGAGCCGGATACGCGGCGAACAGCGCGGGGGTCGTCTGATTCACCCTCAGGTCCGTCGTCTGCGCGGACAGCACCGTGGCGACGACCAGCTGGTACGCGTTCTCGAAGTCGAGCTCCGGGTGGGCGTACGGGTACGTCTCCGCGAGCTCCCGGTCGATCTTCCGCGCCCGGCGCACGAGCGCGACCCTGCTCTCGGGCTTCGGCGCGGCCTTCTTCCGGGCCGGGGCCTTCGCGGCCGGGCTCTTCGCGGCCGGGGTCTTCTTCGCTGGCATCGGCTGGACGGCCTTCCCTGGGCGGACAGAAGGGTGGTTCCACGCCTGTTCGCCCACAGCGGAATCGGGGTGGGCGGGCACCGCGCCGACCCCCTCCACCTGCGGTCTCACGGGCGTTCTGGACACCCGGCCAGCCTAAAGGGAGCCACCGACATCCGTCGGTGAGCCACCGGATCGGCCCCCGATTGGCCCCCTCCCCCTCGGGTTGTGACGCGCGTGCGGCAGACTTGTGTCTGAGTGACTGATCACACTGTTTGGACCGTCCGGCAAAATGGGGACCGGTAAACACCGTGCCCCACGGTGCAGGCGACATAGGAGAGAAACTCGTGGACGACGTTCTGCGGCGCGCCCCGCTGTTCGCGGCGCTCGATGACGAGCAGGCCGCGGAGCTCCGCGCCTCCATGAGTGAGGTGACCCTCGCACGCGGCGACGCGCTGTTCCACGAGGGCGACCCCGGCGACCGGCTGTACGTGGTCACCGAGGGCAAGGTGAAGCTCCACCGCACCTCCCCGGACGGCCGGGAGAACATGCTGGCCGTGCTCGGTCCCGGCGAGCTCATCGGCGAGCTCTCCCTGTTCGACCCCGGCCCGCGCACCGCGACCGCCAGCGCGCTGACCGAGGTGAAGCTCCTCGGCCTCGGCCACGGCGACCTCCAGCCCTGGCTGAACGCGCGCCCGGAGGTGGCCTCCGCGCTGCTGCGCGCCGTCGCCCGCCGACTGCGCAAGACCAACGACCAGATGTCCGACCTGGTCTTCTCCGACGTGCCGGGCCGTGTCGCCCGTGCGCTGCTCGACCTGTCGCGCCGCTTCGGCGTGCAGTCCGAGGAGGGCATCCACGTCGTGCACGACCTCACGCAGGAAGAGCTGGCCCAGCTGGTCGGCGCCTCCCGCGAGACGGTCAACAAGGCGCTGGCCGACTTCGCGGGCCGCGGCTGGCTCCGCCTGGAGGCCCGCGCGGTGATCCTTCTGGACGTGGAGCGCCTCGCCAAGCGTTCGCGCTGATCCGCACGCCCCGGCCTGCGACGACGGGTCCCGCCACTCCACGGTGGCGGGACCCGTCGTCGTGGGCCCGCCCGCACGGCCTCGCAGAGACGGAGAGACGCCCGCCATGACCTCGACTCCCCCGCCGCGGGACGACGCCGCGCTCGCCGTGCTCTTCGAGGCGGAGCGGCCCCGGCTGCGGGCCGTGGCGTACCGGATGCTGGGCTCCTTCAGCGAGGCGGAGGACGCGGTCCAGGAGGCGTGGCCGCGGCTCCAGCGCGACGGCGCCGCCGAGGTGCGCAACCTGTCCGGCTGGCTGACCACCGTCGTGGGCCGGATCTGCCTCGACATGCTGCGCACCCGCACCTCGCGCCGGGAGGACCCGCTCGAGGAGGGCGGCGCCGCCGAGATCCACGTGCCCGACCCCGTCGTACGGCCCCTGGACCCGGTGCACGAGGCCGAGCTGGCCGACTCCGTCGGGCTCGCGCTGCTCGTCGTGCTCGACACGCTGGCGCCCGCCGAGCGGCTCGCGTTCGTCCTGCACGACATGTTCGCCGTGCCGTTCGAGGACCTCGCGCCGATCGTGGAGCGCACCCCGGCCGCGACCCGGCAGCTGGCCAGCCGGGCCCGGCGCCGCGTGCAGGGTCAGGTGCCGCCTCCCGACACGGACCTGGCCCGCCAGCGCGAGGTGGTCGCCGCCTGGGTGGCGGCCTCGCGCGCGGGCGACTTCGAGGCCCTGCTCGAACTCCTCGACCCGGACGTCCTGTTGCGGGTCGACGCGGGCCCCGGCACCGCCTCGAAGCTGGTGCGCGGCGCACTCGAGGTCGCCGGGCAGGCCGCCCTGTACGGCCGTCTCGCCCCGTTCTCGTACGCGGCGGTCGTCGGCGACGGGTTCGGCGTCGTGGCCGTGCCGAACGGGACGCCGACCTCGGTCCTCGCGCTCACCGTGCGCGGCGGGCGGATCGTGGAGATCGACATCATCGTCGACCCGCAGCGGCTGGCCGGGATCGACGCCCGCTGGCCCGAGTAGGGCCGTCCCGGGCCAGGGCTACGGCGCCTGGATCAGCCCGTGCTCGCGCAGGTACTCGAGCTGGGCCAGGACCGACAGCTCGGCCGCCGGCCACAGCGAGCGGTCGACGCCCGCGTAGACGTGCGCGACGACCTCGGACGCGGTGCGCAGCCCGTTCTCCACGGCCGTCTCGACCTGCGCGAGCCGGTTCGCCCGGTGCGCGAGGTAGAACTCGACGGCGCCCTGCGCGTCCTCCAGGACCGGCCCGTGGCCCGGCAGCACCGTGTGCACGCCGTCGTCGACCGTCAGCGAACGCAGCCGGCGCAGCGAGTCGAGGTAGTCGCCGAGCCGGCCGTCGGGGTGCGCGACGACGGTCGTGCCGCGCCCGAGGATCGTGTCGCCGGTCAGCACGGCCCGGTCGGCCGGCAGATGGAAGCAGAGCGAGTCGGCGGTGTGGCCCGGCGTCGGCACGACCCGCAGCTCCAGGCCGCCCGTCGTGACGACGTCACCCGCGGCCAGGCCCTCGTCGCCGAGCCGCAGCGCCGGGTCGAGCGCCCGGACCTTCGTCCCGGTCAGCTCGGCGAACCGGCCCGCGCCCTCGGCGTGGTCGGGGTGGCCGTGCGTGAGGAGGGTCAGCGCGACGCGCTTGCCGAGCTTCTCGGCGCTCGCCACGACGTGCG
Organism: Streptomyces sp. SID5785; assembly: GCF_009870065.1. GTDB lineage: Bacteria > Actinomycetota > Actinomycetes > Streptomycetales > Streptomycetaceae > Streptomyces. Next base: position 29,364 of record NZ_WWIA01000779.1, read on the forward strand.
TGAGGTGCGCGTCGTCGAGCGGGCCCGGGTCGATGACGACCGCGAGGTCGCTGTCCGGCTCGGCGACGATCCAGGTGTTGGTCCCGTCGAGGGTCATCGCGGAGGCGTTGGGCGCCAGCACGTTGACCGCGCGGGCGGTGGCGGGGCCGGAGAGCACCCCGCCGCGGGGCTGCCCCGGCAGGGCTGCCGCGTCCGTCATGATCCGTCTCCCCCTGTGCTCCCGGTCGGGATGTGCTTGGTGAACTCGTCGTGCCCCGGCCAGGACAGCACCAACTCGTCGCCGTCCAGCCGGGCTTGTGCGAGGACCGGGGTCAGATCGCGGCCGCCCGCCCCGGCGAGCGCCGCGTCCACCGACCCGTGCGCGGCGAGGGTGCGCAGCGTCGCGATCGTCGGGGGCATCATCGACAGCTCCCCGCGGTCGTAGGAGGCCGCCGCCTCACCCGGCCTGATCCACACCGTGCGGTCGGCCTCGGACGAGTCGTCGCTGGTGCGCTGGCCCGCCGGGAGCGCGGCCACGAAGAACCAGGTGTCGTAGCGGCGCGGCTCGAACTCGGGGGTGATCCAGCGGGCCCACGCGCCCAGCAGGTCGGAGCGCAGCACCAGCCCGCGGCCCCGCAGGAACTCGGCGAAGGACAGCTCCCGGTCGACCAGCGCCTGCCGGTCGGCGGTCCACCCGGCGCCCGTCGTGTCGTCGACGACGCTGTCCGGCGTGGGCCCGGCGAGCAGCACGCCCGCCTCCTCGAAGGTCTCCCGCACGGCCGCGCACACGATCGCCTGGGCGTCCCGCTCGGCGACGCCGAGGCGCACCGCCCACTCCTTGCGGGAGGGGCCGGCCCAGCGGACCTGACGGTCCTCGTCGCGCGGGTCGACGCCGCCGCCGGGATAGGCGTAGGCACCCGCAGCGAAGGCCATCGACGTACGCCGGCGCAGCATGTGGACCTCGACGCCGCCCGCGTCGCGCAGCAGCATCACGGTCGCCGCGCGCCGGGGCGTCGCGGGAGTCAGCGTGCCGGCGGCGAGAGCGCGGATCCGGTCCGGCCACTCGGGGGGATACCACTGCCCGTTTGCCATGGCCGGAGGCTATCCCGCGACGGGCGGATGTTCGAGAGGCATCCGGCGGCCTCCCCGGCATCCGCCCGCCGCGGGACGGTCCCGCTCACGCCTCGGTGAGCTCCACCTGGATCTCGACCTCGACCGGGGCGTCCAGCGGCAGCACCGCGACACCGACCGCGCTGCGGGCGTGCACGCCCTTGTCGCCGAGGACCTCACCGAGCAGCTCGCTCGCGCCGTTGATCACTCCGGGCTGGCCGGTGAAGTCCTGCGCGGAGGCGACGAACCCGACGACCTTCACGACGCGCGCGACGCGGTCCAGGTCACCGGCGACCGACTTGACCGCCGCCAGCGCGTTCAGCGCGCAGGTACGGGCCAGGTCCTTGGCCTCCTCGGCGGTGACCTCGGCGCCGACCTTGCCGGTCAGCGGCAGCTTGCCGTCGACCATGGGCAGCTGGCCCGCCGTGTACACGTGGACGCCGGACTGCACGGCCGGCTGGTACGCGGCGACCGGCGGCACGACGGGCGGCAGGGTGAGCCCGAGCTCGGTCAGCCGGGCCTCCACCGCGCTCATGCCTGCTTCTCGCGCTTCAGGTACGCCACCAGCTGCTCCGGGTTGTTCGGCCCCGGCACGACCTGGACCAGCTCCCAGCCGTCCTCGCCCCACGTGTCCAGGATCTGCTTCGTCGCGTGCACGAGGAGCGGCACGGTCGCGTATTCCCACTTCTTTGCCATGGGGGCGACTGTAGCCGCCGAACCCACCCGCGACGTTCCGGAGGCTCCTGCGTGATCCGGGCACCTACTGGTTAGGCTCGCATACGTGAGCAGGCTCCAGGTCGTCAGCGGCAAGGGCGGTACCGGAAAGACCACGGTCGCCGCCGCACTCGCGCTCGCCCTCGCGACCGAGGGGAAGCGCACACTTCTGGTGGAGGTGGAGGGCAGGCAGGGCATCGCACAGCTCTTCGAGACCGAGACGCTCCCCTACGAGGAGCGGAAGATCGCCGTCGCTCCGGGCGGCGGAGAGGTGCACGCGCTCGCCATCGATCCCGAGCTGGCGCTGCTCGACTACCTCCAGATGTTCTACAAGCTGGGCGGCGCGGGCCGCGCCCTGAAGAAGCTCGGCGCGATCGACTTCGCGACGACGATCGCGCCCGGCCTGCGGGACGTCCTGCTGACCGGCAAGGCCTGCGAGGCCGTCCGCCGCAAGGACAGGAGCGGGCGGTACGTGTACGACCACGTCGTCATGGACGCGCCCCCGACCGGTCGCATCACCCGCTTCCTGAACGTGAACGACGAGGTGGCCGGGCTCGCCCGGATCGGCCCGATACACAACCAGGCGCAGGCGGTCATGCGCGTCCTCAAGTCCCGCGAGACCGCGGTGCACCTGGTCACGCTCCTGGAGGAGATGCCGGTCCAGGAGACGCTCGACGGGGTCGCCGAGCTGCGCGCGGCGAAGCTGCCCGTCGGACAGATCATGGTCAACATGGTGCGTCCCGCGCTCCTCGACGAGGACGCCCTCGCGCTGGCCCGCGACAAGTCCGTCCGCCCCGCAGTGGCCGAGGCCCTGACCGCGGCCGGGATCGGCAGCGCCAAGCGGCTCGCGGGCCCGCTCCTGACACAGGCCGGGGAGTACGCGGAGCGGTACGCCCTGGAGCGCACCCAGCGCGAGCTGCTCGCCGACGCCGGGCTCGGCCGGCGCGAACTGCCGCTGCTCACCGAGGGCCTGGACCTGGCGGGCCTGTACCGGCTCGCCAGGGAACTGCGCCGGCAAGGGACGGAGGGGCCCCGATGACGCTGGAACCACGCACCGCGCTCGACGTCGACCCGCTGCTCGACGACCCGGACACCCGCATCGTGGTGTGCTGCGGCAGCGGCGGCGTCGGCAAGACCACGACCGCCGCGGCGCTCGGCCTGCGCGCCGCCGAGCGCGGCCGCAAGGTCGTGGTGCTGACCATCGACCCGGCCCGCAGGCTCGCCCAGTCGATGGGCATCGACTCGCTGGACAACACACCGCGCCAGGTGAAGGGCATCGTCACCGCCGAGGGCGCGGAGGGCGGCGAACTGCACGCGATGATGCTCGACATGAAGCGCACCTTCGACGAGATCGTCGAGGCGCACGCGGACGAGGAGCGCGCGAAGGCGATCCTGTCCAACCCCTTCTACCAGTCGCTCTCCGCGGGCTTCGCCGGCACGCAGGAGTACATGGCGATGGAGAAGCTCGGCCAGCTGCGCGCGCGGGACGCGTGGGACCTGATCGTCGTCGACACCCCGCCGTCGCGCTCCGCGCTCGACTTCCTGGACGCCCCGAAGCGGCTCGGCTCCTTCCTCGACGGGAAGCTGATCCGGCTGCTCATGGCCCCGGCGAAGGTCGGTGGCCGCGCGGGCATGAAGTTCCTGAACGTCGGGATGTCGATGATGACCGGCACCCTCGGCAAGCTCCTGGGCGGTCAACTGCTGCGGGACGTGCAGACGTTCGTCGCCGCGATGGACACCACGTTCGGCGGTTTCCGGACGCGCGCGGACGCCACGTACAAGCTGCTGCAGGCACCCGGGACAGCGTTCCTCGTGGTGGCGGCGCCCGAGCGGGACGCGCTGCGCGAGGCCGCGTACTTCGTCGAGCGCCTGGCCGCCGAGCAGATGCCGCTGGCCGGTCTCGTGCTCAACCGCGTGCACGGCAGCGGCGCCGGCCGGCTGTCGGCCGAGCGCGCGCTCGCCGCCGCAGAAAATCTTGACGAGTCCGGCATTGTGGATCAGACGGGCGGGAAGGAACAGCTTCGTACCGAGGCTTCCCCCGAGCCGTCGCCCGATGCTTCGCCCGAGCCGTCACCCGAGGCTTCGCCCACCGTGCCGCAGCTGACCGCGGGCCTGCTGCGGCTGCACGCCGAGCGCATGCAGGTGGTCGCGCGCGAACAGCGCACCCGTGACCGCTTCACCGCCCTGCACCCCGAGGTCGCCGTGACCGAGGTCGCGGCGCTGCCCGGAGACGTCCACGACCTGTCGGGCCTGCGGGACATCGGCGACCGGCTCGCGGCCGGTGGTGCGCCGACGGGGTCCGCCTGAGCCGTACGTACCGCCTGAGCAGCACGGGGCGCGTGCGCCCGCGCGGGTGTCACCCACCGGCCCGGTCACCGGCTCACGGGCGGCCGTCGTCGCTGACGGCCACGCGTCGGAGCACGGCGGCGCCTCGGCGCACGACGGCTCGCCCGCCCGGCCGCGCACGGCGACCGGCCGTCTTCCCTCGTCCCTGCCGGCCGTCGTCGTCGACGGCCGCGTACGCGTCGTCCGGCTTCTCTACCCGACGGCCGCGTACCGGTCGTCCTCGCAGTACTCGTGCGAGGCGTCCGCCGCTTCCTCCGCGAGCTCGGCGGGCAGCAGCCCCGCCCCGCGCTCGTACTCCGTACGCGCCGTCTCAAGCAGCCGGCGCCACGAGGTCACGGTCGGCCGCCTGCGCAGCAGCGCGCGACGCTCCCGTTCCGTCATGCCGCCCCACACGCCGAACTCGACGCGATTGTCCAGCGCATCGGCGAGGCACTCGGTCCGCACGGGACATCCCGTGCACACCGCCTTCGCCCGGTTCTGCGCTGCTCCTTGAACGAACAGTTCATCCGGATCGGTAGTGCGGCAGGCCGCCTGCGCACTCCAGTCGACTACCCAGCCCATACCGGCGCCGTCCTCTCCCGAATCGAGGCTCCCCCACGGCGGCAGCGGCATATTCACCGCCGCCAGTTGAGGACGTTACGGAAGGTGGGCACAGCGCAACACCCCCTTCGGGCCCAATCTTGAATGGTCCGAACGGACTATGCGTAAGCGGCAGATCACCCGACGGAGTGACCGAGGGACATGCCTCATTACCCCGGCAAAACGGGACAGTTCACTTGCGCCACAACGGGCATCGAGTGACACACGGGGCGGATTCGGACACCTCCGGAGCCCCTGCTTCCGGGCACGCGGGCAGGGGTGGAAATGACTACAAGAAGCACGGAAAAAAGTGCCGGGAACGATTCGGGGTCGTCCCACGTCTTGATACGAGACCGCACTGCTGTGACAGTTGAGTGCAGCTTAGGCCAAGGCATATACGCCTGTCCGGAGAATCAGAACGTAGGCTGCCCCCCATGGGAAAGAAGCGCTCGGCCGGTGGCGGCGGCGGTCTGTCGCCGGCCCAACAGGCCGCCAAGTTCCTCGGCGTCAGCGTGCTCGCGGGAGCCGTCCTCGCCGGAATCGCACTGCCCGCGGCGGGCGCGCTGGGCCTCGCGGCCAAGGGATCGGTCGAGGGATTCGACGACATCCCGGCCAATCTGAAGACGCCCCCGCTCATGCAGCGCACCACGATCCTGGACGCCAAGGGCGGCACGATCGCGACCGTCTACGCGCGCGACCGCACGGTCGTCCCGCTCGACGAGATCTCGCCGTACATGCAGAAGGCGCTCGTCGCGATCGAGGACTCCCGTTTCTACGAGCACGGGGCCGTCGACGCCAAGGGCATCCTGCGCGCGATCAACGCCAACGCGCAGAACGGCGGCGTCTCCCAGGGCGCCTCCACCCTCACCCAGCAGTACGTCAAGAACGTCTTCATCGAGGAGGCCGGCGACGACCCCACCAAGGTCGCGCAGGCCACGCAGCAGACCATCGGCCGCAAGGTGAAGGAGCTGAAGTACGCGATCCAGGTGGAGGAGGAGCTCGGCAAGAAGAAGATCCTCGCCAACTACCTCAACATCACGTACTTCGGACAGCAGGCCTACGGCGTCGAGGCCGCGTCCCAGCGCTACTTCTCCAAGCACGCCAAGGACCTGAACGTGCAGGAGTCCGCCCTCCTCGCCGGCATCGTGCAGTCCCCGAGCCGCTACGACCCCGTCAACGACGAGGAAGAGGCCAAGCGCCGGCGCAACGTGGTGCTGCAGCGCATGGCCGAGGTGAAGGACATCTCCCAGCAGGAGGCCGACAAGGCCAAGGAGAGCCCGCTCGGCCTGAAGGTGAAGAGCCCGCAGAACGGCTGCATCACCGCCGTCAAGGACGCCGCCTTCTTCTGCGACTACGTCAAGCGCGTCTTCCTGAGCGACCCGGTCTTCGGCAAGACCCGCGAGGACCGCGTCAAGGTCTGGCAGCGCGGCGGCATGACGATCAAGACGACGCTGGACCCGCAGGCCCAGGAGTCCGTCCAGGCCTCGGTCAAGAGCCACGTCTACAAGTCGGACAAGGTCGCCACAGCCGTCACGCTCGTCGAGCCCGGCACCGGCAAGATCCTCGGCATGGGTCAGTCCCGCCCGTACGGCTCGGACTCCAAGTCGAACCAGACCGAGTACAACTACTCGGCCAACGCCGCGTTCGGTGGCTCCAACTACGGCTTCCCGACCGGTTCGACGTTCAAGCCGTTCCTCGCCGCGGCCGCGCTCGAGAACGGCAAGCCGGTGACGCAGGAGTACCCGGCGCCGTACGACATGCCGTACCCGAAGCAGGTACAGACGTGCAGCGGCAAGCCGTGGGTCAACGACGGCGGCTACAAGGTGGAGAACGAGAACGAGTCGGAGGTCGGCCCCTACCGCCTCAAGGAGGCGATGGAGAAGTCGGTCAACACCTACTTCGTGCAGATGCTGGGCGACACCGGCATGTGCCCCGTCGTCCAGATGACCGACAAGCTGGGCGTGGTCCAGGGCAACGGCCAGAAGGTCCCCGAGGTGCCGTCCTCGATGACCCTCGGTTCGACCGGTCTGTCACCGCTGACGATGGCCTCCGCGTACGCGGCGTTCGCGAACCGCGGCACGTACTGCACGCCGGTCGCCATCGAGTCGATCACCGGGCCGAACGGGAAGTCCCGCAAGGTCCCGCAGACGCAGTGCTCGAAGGCCATGTCCGAGGCCACCGCCGACAAGATCAACACTCTGCTGAGCGGCGTGACCGACTCCGGTACGGGTCAGAAGGCCGGCCTCTCGGACCGCGACAACGCGGGCAAGACCGGTACCACCGACGGCCGTAAGAACGCCTGGTTCGTCGGCTACACGCCGAACCTCTCCGGCGCGGTCTGGGTCGGCAGCCCCAGCCAGACGGTCAAGATGGAGAACATCCCGATCGGCGGCGTCTTCCAGGCACAGGTCTTCGGTGGCGAGGTCCCCGGTCCGATCTGGCGCGACGCGATGACGGGCGCACTGGCCAACCGGCCCGCCCCGACCTTCAACAAGGTCGACATCCCGGACCCCGACAAGCACAAGGACAAGGACAAGGACCGCGACAAGGGCCGGGACAAGGGCCACGACGACGCCAAGCCCGGCGACGGCGGCCACGACGACGACCCGTTCCCCGACGTCTCCCTCCCGCCGGACCTGATCGGCGGGAACGGGAACGGGGGCAACGGCGGCTGGCGCCACTGAGCCCTCCGGGCCCTGCCCGGACCGAGCAGAGCAGAGCAGAAGGAGGGGCGCCCCCGGCTGGGGGCGCCCCTCCTTTTCTGCGTCAGGGCCTCGGGCCTCGGGCCTCGGGGTCAGCCGAGCAGCAGGCGCTTCACCGTCGCGGCGACCCGGCCGCCCTCGGCCTTGTCCCCCACCTTCGGCTTCACGATCTTCATGACCTGGCCCATGGCCCGGCCGCCCTCGGCACCGGCCGCCTTGGCCTCCTCGACCGCCTGCGAGACGATCTGCTCCAGCTCGGCGTCGCTCATCTGCTGCGGCAGGTACTCGGCGAGCACCTCGCCCTCGGCCTTCTCGCGGGCGGCGGACTCGGCGCGCCCGCCCTTCTCGAAGGCCTCGGCCGCCTCACGGCGCTTCTTCGCCTCCTTGACGATCACCGCCTGCACCTCGTCGTCCGCGAGCTCGCGCTTCTCCTTGCCCGCGACCTCCTGGGTCGTGATCGCGGCGAGCGTCATCCGGAGCGTCGAGGAGCGCAGCTCGTCACGCCCCTTGATCGCGGCGTTGAGATCGTCCTGCAGCTTCGACTTGAGCGTGGTCATGACTCGATTGTCGCAGGTGCCACAGGACCGGCGCCCGCGGATTTCCGCGCCTCGCCCCGTCTGACACGATGGGCGTATGCGCGCGCGATACGGGATTCCCCTGAAGGTCTCAGCTGGCATCGCGGCGGCCGGGGCCGCCGGACTGGTCTACGCGGCAGGCTTCGAGGCCCGCTCCTTCCGCCTGCGCCGGGTGACGATCCCGGTACTGCCCGAGGGCATGCGGCCGCTGCGGGTCCTCCAGGTCTCCGACATCCACATGGTGAGCGGGCAGCGCAAGAAGCAGCGCTGGCTGCGCTCGCTGGCCGGGCTGCGCCCCGACTTCGTGATCAACACCGGGGACAACCTCTCCGACCCGGAGGGCGTCCCCGAGGTGCTCGACGCGCTCGGCCCGCTCATGGAGTTCCCCGGGGCGTACGTCTTCGGCTCCAACGACTACTACGGGCCCAGGCTGCGCAACCCGGCCCGGTACCTGCTCGAGAAGACCTCCGGCCGGCACGGGCTGAACGGCAACGCCCCGGCGGTCGGTGTCGTCCACAACCCCTGGGAGGGCCTGCGCGACGGCTTCGACGAGGCCGGCTGGCTCAACCTCACGAACACCCGCGGCACCCTCAAGGTCGCCGGCGTCGAGATCGGCCTCACCGGCCTGGACGACCCGCACATCAAGCGCGACCGGTACGCCGCGGTCGCGGGCGGCCCGCTGACCGGCCCCGACGTCTCCTTCGGCGTCGTGCACGCGCCCTACCTGCGCACCCTCGACTCCTTCACCGCCGACGGCTACCCGCTGATCCTCGCCGGCCACACCCACGGCGGCCAGCTCTGCATCCCCTTCTACGGCGCCCTCGTCACCAACTGCGACCTGGACACCGACCGCGTGAAGGGCCTCTCCACGCACGAGGCGGACGGCCACACGTCCTACCTGCACGTCTCCGCCGGCTGCGGCACCAACCGCTACACCCCGGTCCGCTTCGCCTGCCCGCCCGAGGCCACGCTCCTGACCCTCACAGCGGCCCGCGGCTGACCCCGGGAAAACCGGATTTCGTCTCAGGCCCTCGGTCCGCTAAAGTAATCGATGTCGCCGCGACCAGCAGGACAGCAGGCCGCGGAGCACGACATCGGGGTGTAGCGCAGCTTGGCAGCGCGCTTCGTTCGGGACGAAGAGGTCGTGGGTTCAAATCCCGCCACCCCGACAGCTGAAACACCAGGTCAAGGGCCTGATCCTCTCTGAGGGTCAGGCTCTTTCTGTATCTCCGGTGATCGTTTGGGAGAAATCTGGGAGAAGATCTTGGTCGGGGTCTCCCAGCGTGCAGCAGTCGAACCCACCTGACCGCCGCATCCCCGCATCCCCTCGCATGTGCGCGTTCGTGAACTGGGCGCCACGGGCTCTGGAGTCGCGCTGCTGACTCGTCTCGGCGATCCGGATGAACACCAGACGATCTTCCTGGACCACACCCATCGTCTCGCGACGATCTCGACCGGCCACATCTATCGCCTCAGTCCAGTCAAGGACCAGCGCGTGGGCGCCTACACACGCGCCTCCACGCGCCCTCACATGCACCCTCCTTGCGCCCCACACTCCCCTCTTACGGTCATGAGACAGCGAGGGCCGGAACGAAGTCCGACCCCGACGGGAGCAAGGTGCGGCAGATAGCCGCACCGACCTGGCGTCGGCCGGATCTGCCCGCCTTGGGGGATGGGGCGGTATGAGTGCTCGACGCAGAATTCATGACAGCTTCGAACAGGCAGTCCAGGCCGCTGTGTCCGCGTTCGGAGCGGAGGTCAGGCCGAAGCTGAGAGGCAGCGGGTGGCAGGAGGACCAGCTCCGGGGACCGTTGGAGAACATGATCCGGTCCGTATGCCGTGGCCTCGGTCTGGATGTCACCCTCGTCGGCGAGGTTCCGCTCGTGGACATGGGAGCCCGTCCTGACTACGCGGTCGAGGTAGGTGGCGCTCTCGTCGGTTACATCGAGCTGAAGAAGCCGGGCACCCAGGCCGATCCATCCGTCTACACGGGCCGCAACGCGGGGCAGTGGGCGAAACTGCGGCTGCTCAACAACGTATTGCTCTGTGACGGAAACGAGTTTTCTGTCCACCAGCAGGGCCAGCAGGTCGGAGAAGTGGCACGCCTTCGCGGCTCGGTCCTCACCGCCGGCGCTCAGCTTGCTCCCTCTGACGGGGCGCTTGCGCGGGTTCTATACGACTTCCTTACCTGGGAACCGCAGACGCCCCGCACCACGAGCCAGCTCATTCGAGCAGTCGCAGGACTGTGCCAACTGCTGTCGGAAGAGGTCGGTGAGGCGATCGCGCAGGAAAAGAGCCGACGCCGTCAGCCAGCCTTCACAAAGCTGGCTAAGGATTGGCGACACTTGCTGTTCCCAGAGGCGACCGACGCCGAATTCATCGAACAGTACGGTCAAGCCGTCGTGTTCGCGCTTCTGCTCGCTCGAGTGGAGGAGATCGCCTTCGAGGGCGAGACCGTGCACAGTATCGCCACGAAGCTGGGCAAGAAGCACTCATTGATGGGCCAGGCGCTGGATGTGCTCGCGGGTGACTCGGTCGCTGGACTCGCCACCACGCTCAACACACTGCTCCGTGTCATCGGCGCGGTCAGCTGGGACGTGCTGGACGACGGAACAGGCGACGCCTACTTCCTGCTCTACGAGCACTTCCTGCACATCTACGACCCGGAGCTGCGGATACGCACTGGCTCGTACTACACACCGCATGGAGTCGTCTCAGCCATGGCCAGGCTGGTCGAGGACGTGCTGAGACGGGACGGCTTCCATATCCCGTCCGGCTTCGCTTCTCCAGATGTGGTCCTTGTCGATCCGGCTATGGGCACCGGCACCTTCCTGTTGTCGGCGCTGGAGCTCGCCGCCAAAACCATCGCTGACGAAGAGGGCCCTGGCGCGGTGGGCCCCCGACTGCGAGAGATGGTGGGGCGTCGGCTGGTCGGTTTCGAGATGCAGGCCGGCCCGTTCGCCGTCGCAGAACTGCGCATGCACGCCATGCTCAAGCAGTACGGGTCCGCGGCCCCCTCCCAGGGGCTCAGGCTGCTGGTGGCCGATGCCTTGGACAGCCCGACAGCCGAGTTCAACTGGATCCCCCACACCTACCGAGCGCTCGCAGATTCCCGCCGTCAGGCCAACCAGGTGAAGAGAGACGAGCGTGTCATGGTCGTCATGGGTAACCCGCCCCATGACGCCGTGAAACGGGGTGCGGGCAAGTGGGTGGAGCGAGGGGAACCCGAGGCGGACATCCCAGCCCCGCTGGGGGCCTTCCGGCAACCCGGTAACGGCAGGTACGAGTCGAAGATGGCCAACCTCTACGTCTATTTCTGGCGCTGGGCCACCTGGAAGGTCTTCGACGCTCATGACGACGCGCCCTTCGGCGTGGTTGCGCTGATCACTCCTAAGGCATGGCTCAAAGGGCGGGCGTTCGCCGGAATGCGGCGCTATCTGCGTGAAACCGCCGACGAGGGCTGGATCATAGACATGTCGCCGGAGGGCCATCGAGCTGATGTCGCGACCCGTATCTTTCCCGAGGTCGCCCAGGAGTTGTGCATCGCGATCTTTGTACGATGGCGGAACAGCCCGCGGCCGCGGACAGAGCAGCAGACCGCAAAGGTCAGACACCTCAAAATCGCCGGGCGCCGCGACGAGAAGATCGAACGTCTGATGGCACTCCGGCTCGACGACTCCGAATGGCGCGAGTGCGCCACGGGCAAGACGGATGCTTTCCTACCGCCCGGTGGCGACCTGTGGGAGTCCTGCCCGCAGCTGAAGGATCTGATGCCGTGGTCGTCGCGTGGCGTCACGCCCGGGCGGATGTGGGTCTATGCACCGGATGAAGGGACACTACACAGACGGTGGCAGCGCTTGCTCGCCGCGGATACCGAGCGACGCGCCGAAATGCTCGGACACTCTGGTGAGCGAACTCCCGCGGACATTGTTCCGCCCTTGCCAGGGGTCGCATCTCACGAACGGATACCGCTCGCGGCCGAGCACAGAACGAGCCCTCAAACGGTACGCATCGGATTCCGGTCATTCGACCGGCAATATGCACTGCCGGACAGCCGATTGATGGAGCGAGGCAGGGCAGACCTTTGGCGGGTCCGCAGTGATCGCCAGATCTACACCATCGAGCAGAATGCCCACCCGGTGGTCAACGGGCCGGCACTGGTGTTCAGCGCCCTCATTCCCGACATGCACTACTTCAACAACCGCAGCGGGTGCGCCCGTCCGCTCTACCGCAACGCCGCCGGTACGTTGCCCAACGTCACGCCCGGACTGCTCCTCCTGCTCTCCGGGCGGCTCGGCACTCAGGTCGTCGCCGAAGATCTCTTGGCCTACATCGCCGCGATCGCCTCCCACCCGGAGTACACGGCTCGATTCCAGGAGGACCTCGAAGTCCCTGGCGCACGAATACCTCTCACCGCTGACCCTTGCCTGTGGGAGCGGGCGGTTGCAATCGGCCAGCGTGTCCTGTGGCTGCACGCCTACGGTGAGCGATACGCCGACGACACTGCTGAGAGGCCATACGGCAGGGTGCTGCTGCCGCGTGACCGACCACGCTGCGTCGCGGAGATTCCAGACGCGGCCGAATCCATGCCGGAGAGGCTGGCGTACGACCCCGTGACACAGGACCTTTGGGTCGGTAGTGGACGAATTAGTCCGGTGCCTCGCGCAGTCCGGGAGTACGAAGTGTCCGGGATGAACGTTCTCGACAAGTGGTTTGGCTACCGCCGAAGGAATCCCGCCGGTAAACGACGCCTCGAACTGGACCATGAGTTCGCTCAGCGCTGGCTTCCCTCATGGACCACGGAACTGCTGGAGCTGCTGAACGTCCTGGGCATGCTTGTGCGCGAAGAGCCAGCACAGGCCGATCTCGTCAACGAGGTGTGCGCAGGCCCACTGATCACGGTGGCAGACCTGACCACGGCAGGCATCCATCCTGTGCCCACAGAGGCGGCCAAGGCACTGAAAGCGACGTCGGACGCGGGCGACGCACTATTCGACCTGTGAGCGCAGCAGCCGCTCGTCTCCACTGTCATGCCGTGGCTCTGGCGGAACCTGGCCTCGTAACGGAGTTCAGACAGCAGGACAACTCACTGCGCTGCTCCCGCCGGCTCATCAGCGGCAGACGGGTGGACGTACCTGCCCTCGTTAAACGGGGTGAACCAGGCCCTGAACGCCATCGGTGCCACGCCGAGAGCCTCTCCGACGGCGCTCTCGTCGATGCCGTCCATGGAGTCGTCGTAAAGCCACTCGTGGTCCATGTCCTCGTAGACGTTGTCAGCGAACGAGTCGAGTGCGGCCAAGACGCCGTCGTCGAGCAATCCGAAAGTCTCCAGGGTCACGTTCGTCTCAGCTAGCAGCAGTTTCAGCGCGAGTTCCTCAGCGACGCAGCTCAGCTGCTGGAAGCTGCCGTCCGTGAAACGGGTAGTCATGGCGATCACCGTCACCAGGAAGCTGCGAGCGAAACGAGCGTCGTACTGCAGGGCGTATCGCTCGGGAAGATCCTCGAAGTGCCACAGGGGACTGTCGCATTCAGCAGCGGTGGTGTCCTCCTCCGTCAGGGTCTGCACGTCTTGGAACAGCTCGTCCACCAAGATGTCCGTCGCGTAGACCAAGGCGCCAGCAGCAAGTTTGGCGTCTTCCGGCGAGGTGGCGAACTCGATGGCACCTTCTTCATCGTCGTCTTCGGCGTCCAAGACGCCGAACATCACGGGCGGGAAGGAGCGCAGTTGATCTGCCCGTGCCAGCATCTGACCGCGTACCAACTCCGCTTGCGCCTCGGCGTCGTAGCCGTCACTCCCGCCCTCGGGCGTGGGGCGCTCGGTATGCCGCGCCTTACGGTCTGCCAGATCATCGGGCGGGATATCGGGACCGTCTGCAGCGGCGAGACTCTCCTGGGCGAGCTCCGGGTGCAGTTCGACCTCACATCGCTCGACCTGCCAGTCAGCCAACAGCTCGGATCGTTCGAGCAGTTCACCCACCACCGACCGTACGGCCTCCTCTGCGAACTCCAGAGCCGCCGCATCCACAAACACCTTCAGAAGTGCGCCGCCTGGGTAGACGGCCACGATGGTGTCGAGAAGGTCGACTTCCATGCCGTCGGGTCCCGATATCGCCCCGACGGAGGCAAAACCATCCTCGATGAGCGCCACCGCGCCGGCGCGTTGAAGTGGGTCCATCTCTGAAGCGGTCTTGGGTATGACGGCGTCCACAGTCACTACGTATGTCACACGACTGATCCTGGCAGCGATATGCCGGGGGACGGGGAAGTTTCCGCTTACACGCCCGCAGTGCCCCGCAGCAGAACTGCGAGGCACTGCTGAGCGGCTCAACGTACGTGCAGGAGCTCGTTGAGTACGCGCACGGGAGAGCTGGGACCCATCGCGCGTCGGACGTCGAGGGCCACCTCCCACTGCTCCTCAGCAAGTTCCGGCGGGGCCTGCGGCGTGTGCGCGGCGTGAGTAGCGTGCGGCCATGCGCTTCCGCTGGGGCTGGATCGAGCCCGTGATGCCCGTGCCGTACGTGCCCACCCTCGGACCCGCGCGCTGGGGAGAGCCGCTCGACGCCCTCTGGGAGGCCGTGGTCGACGTCTCCGGGTCAGGCCGCTTCCTCCCGCACGACAAGGACCGCCGTTGGGCCGAGAAGAAGACGGAGCGGGTTCTCGTCGACGCGATCGAGCACGACCAGGTGCAGACGCTCGTGCCGACTCTCGTCGAGCGCGGTGGCGGCACCATCAAGGTCCACGTCTTCGGGGCGGCGCCTGACAGCCTGTCCACCGGCTCCGACTTGGCCCGGAAGCTGGCCGCCACCCACGGCGCGGCGAAGGCTCGGATCGTGTGGTTCCTGGGGGCCGACCAGCCCGACGCCTATGCGCGGGGGACGCGCGTCCAGCTCAAGGACTTCACAGCCGGGCCCGGCGCCGCACCGAGCGTGCCGGTGCAGGAGCACAAAGGGCTGCCCGAGGAGGTCGGGTTCGGTGCGTTCGCCGAGGAGATGGCCGGGGACGGGTTCGCCTTCCTGCACGGCCAGATGCGGGCCGGCACGGTGGGCCCCGTCCTCACCGTGCTCCACGAGGGAAGGGTGGCTGGCGCCATCGGGCCCATGGAGACCATGCGCGACGCCCGGGGGTGCGCGCGCCTCCTGCCCCAGTACTTTGGCGTCCTGCCCCGGCACCGCGGGCATGGGTACGGTCGGGCGTTGTGGCGGGCGGCGATGCACTGGGGGCACCGGCACGGTGCGGCGTACCAGCTCCTCCAGACCGAGGTCGGCGGGGCATCCGATCGGCTGTGCTCAGCGGAGGGGCTGACGTCTCTCGGGTTCGTCAACCAGGCCGATGCGTGACTGAGCTTCTTCGAGTTGGCCACCGATTGAAGGAGGCGCCTGACCTGTTTCTGTGTGCGTGCCTCCCTGCTGCGCCGACGCCCGCCCACTGTGGCTCGGCCCGGGGATCACGAGTCGAGCACCCGACGCGCTCGCGGCTCACGGGCAATGCCTCCGGCGGAGGATCGGCCGGCACCAGGTGCGTGGGGGCGCCGCTCCCGGCCGCGGGCACATCATGGCGAGCGTGATGAGCCACCCCCTGCCGACCGTCGGACCTCAGTGCTAGAACGCCTGCATGACGTACAGGTTCACGGCGCTGGTGGCGTGCGGACTCGATGATCCAGAAATGGATGACTGCCTGATGGCAGGCGTGGCGGAGTCGGACGACGAGGACGGGTTCTCGCTGATGTTCATGTGCGACGTCGACGAGCCCGACACGCACTGTCTCGTCACACCTGACCAGGGCACTGCCTACGGCTGCGTACGTGAGGTGCAGCTGGACGACGACATGCTGCGGGTCACCTTGGATCCGGAGTCGCTGGACGCCATCGGACTGACCGACCCTGTCGTCGAGGCGCTGCTTCGTGCCCCGGCAGAGGACTTGGCGCGCATGCGTGAAGTTCTACCGCGCATCCTTCAATACGGACGTCCAGAGGCCCGTCCCAGATTGATCAGGGCGTGACGTCACAGGACTATCCGGCGTAAGGGTTGCCGCCGAGCCAGGTGGTGCCGTCGATGAGTTCGCGTGCCGCGTCCAAGTGGCCGCAATGGCAGGCGACTTCGGTGAGCACATGGATCACGATGCGCCGCACGTCAGGCAGCCGCCAGGCCGGCCAGATCTCCACGGGCCACGCGGCGGGCTCCTGCTCCGGGCCGGCAGCGGCGAGCACCGCGTCCGCGCGGGCGATGGCCGCCCGGTAGTCGGCGAAGACCTCGCCGCTGGTCATCCCCTCGGGCACGTACCAGTGCGCCTCCGCCCCTGCCGCGAGTTGCCCAGCCACATCCGGCTCGCCCGCGATCACCCCGGGGAACCAGAAACGTTCGACATCCAGGGTGAGGTGGCGCAGCAAGGCCAGGCAGCTCCAGCCGCTGGGCAGCACCGGCCGCCGCAGATCATCCTCCGAGAGCCCTTCGAGGATCCCGAGGACGTGCGCGCGCTGGTGGTCCAACGCACCCTTGAGCGCGTCGAGTTCGGCGTTCACCCGCCGCGCTTGTCCTCCGACGCCTGCCGTACTCGTCATCCGCCCGCCTCCGTCGACCGCAGAACATGAACCCGACTTCGGCCCGGACGCTACACCGGGGATACGACAACGGGGCGGCGGTGACCATGCGCCTCAGCCTGCCCCGCTTCCTCAGGCCGTAGCTCGCCAGGTCTGTCCTGTCCGCCCCCGGCGCACTGCCGTCTCTCCCGATCGGGCCCGGATGCCGGATGCGGGCTTGACCTTCGACCCGGGTCGAGGCTCTACCGTCGGAGGCATGAGCACGATGCGGATCTCCCGGCTCGCCGAGCGCTCCGGCGTACCGGCCACGACCCTGCGTTTCTACGACGACGCCGGGCTTCTGCCAGCCGGTCGGACAGCTTCTGGCTACCGCGTGTACGGCGAGGACGCCGTCGAGCGCCTGGCGTTCATCGGCGCGGCCAAGCACCTGGGCCTACCGCTCGACGAGATCGGGGAGCTGCTCTCGGTCTGGGAGGCAGGCGCCTGCAAGGACGTGAAGGAAGACCTGCGCCCGCGGATCGCCGCCCGCCTGACGGAAGCGCGGCTTCGCCTCACGGAACTGGCCGCTCTGACCACCTCGCTGCACCAGGCGCTGAGGCACCTGGACGCGCTCCCTGATCGCACCGGCCGCTGCGACCCCGAGTGCGGCTTCCTCTCACCGAGCGCGGCAGCCGGCAGTGGGCCGGTGGACGCGGAACTCTCTCCAAGTCGGCGCGCCACCGAGGCCGAGCCGTGGCGTACCGCCCCGGTCGCCTGCTCGTTGGACGGCAACGGCTTGGAGGAGCGAGCCGCTCAATGGCGCGAGGCAGTGGACGGTGCGGCCCGCTCACCGATACCGGAGGGCTTGCGGCTGACGCTGCCCGTCGCACGGGCGGCGAAGGTGGCCGAACTGGCCGCTGCGGAGCAGCGATGCTGCCCCTTCTTCGACTTCCGTCTCCACCTTGACGGTCCGCACCTCCACATGGAGGTGCGCGCCCCCGCAGACGGCGCAGCACTCCTCGCCGAGCTCTTCGCTCCCGGCGCCTGACCCCCGGTGTCCCCGGCGCGCACGGCTGCGGTCATCAGGCGGCTCGCGGCGCCGGGGCGGGGAGCGGGGTCAGGGAGGCGTACTCCAGGGGGGCGGACGGGTCGATGGACACCTCCAGCGGGGCCGGGCGGGCGCCGGAGCGGACCAGCAGGTCGCCGACCGCCGCGATCATCGCGCCGTTGTCCGTGCACAGCGTCATCGGCGGCACCCGCAGCTCGATCCCGGCCGCGGCGCAGCGCTGTTCGGCCAGCGCGCGGACCCGGGAGTTCGCGGCCACGCCGCCGACGACGATCAGGGTGCGCACGTCGTGGTCGCGGCAGGCGCGCACGGCCTTGCGGGTGAGGACGTCGGCGACCGCCTCCTGGAGCGCGGCCGCGCCGTCGGCGACCGACGGCTCCTCGCCGCGCTGCCGGTGCTGTTCCACCCAGCGGGCGGCGGCCGTCTTGAGGCCGGAGAAGGAGAACGCGTACGGGTCGTCGCCGCCCTTCGTCAGGGGGCGGGGGAAGGCGACCGCGCCTGGATCGCCGGTCTGCGCGGCGCGGTCGATGGCGGGGCCGCCCGGGTAGGGCAGGCCGAGGATGCGGGCGACCTTGTCGAAGCACTCGCCGGCCGCGTCGTCGAGGGTGTCGCCCAGGTGCAGGATCGGCTCGCGCACCAGGTCCCGGACCAGGAGCAGCGACGTGTGCCCGCCGGAGACGATCAGGACGACGCAGGGTTCGGGCAGCGGGCCATGCTCCAGGGTGTCGGCGGCGACGTGGCCCGCCAGGTGATGCACCCCGTACAGCGGCACCCCGGCCGCGTACGCGAGGGTCTTCGCCCCGGCCAGCCCGACCTGGAGCGCTCCCGACAGGCCCGGTCCGGTGGTGACGGCGACCGCGTCGATCTGGCCGAGGCGCAGTCCGGCCTCGGACAGGGCCTGTCGCACGACCGGCGTAAACGCCTGGAGGTGGGCGCGCGAGGCGATCTCGGGGACCACGCCGCCGAAGCGCGCGTGCTCGTCCATGCTCGACGCCACCACGTGGGCCAGCAGCTTTCCGTCCCTCACGATGCCCGCGCCGGTCTCGTCGCACGACGACTCGATCCCCAGCACCACCGGTGCGCTCACCACGGCCTCCTTCTGCATGCAACCTGCACTTGCAATATATGTGCAACAAGACGGAGGCGGCGGACCGCCCGTCCAGCAGCCGGATGCAGCTCGTCGCCACCGACGTGCAGCCGCGCCTGTTCACCGTGGCCTCGCACCACCCCAAGGCGCAGGCGGCGAGCCCCGCACCCGGCGACCGGTCCGCGCAGGCCCCGCACGGCCCGTGACAGCGCACCCCCCTGGTCCTAGGTCCAACGCCGCATCGCACCGCGTCTTTCCTGCTGCTAGCGTGCAGCTGCATACCAGTCGCAATAACGTGAGGGTGTTGGAGATGGCGATCTACACGCTGCCGGAGCTTCCGTACGACTACGCGGCGCTCGAACCGGTCATCAATCCGCAGATCATCGAGCTGCACCACGACAAGCACCACGCCGCGTACGTGAAGGGTGCCAACGACACCCTGGAGCAGCTCGCCGAAGCGCGTGACAAGGAATCCTGGGGCTCGATCAACGGCCTGGAGAAGAACCTCGCCTTCCACCTCTCCGGCCACATCCTCCACTCGATCTACTGGCACAACATGAACAGCCCGAAGGACGGCGGCGGCGGCGAGCCGACCGCCGCCGACGGCGTCGGCGAGCTCGCGGACGCCATCACCGAGTACTTCGGCTCCTTCGCCGGCTTCAAGGCCCAGCTCACCAAGGCCGCCGCCACGACGCAGGGCTCGGGCTGGGGCGTCCTCGCCTACGAGCCGCTCTCCGGCCGCCTGATCGTCGAGCAGGTCTACGACCACCAGGGCAACGTCGGACAGGGCTCCACGCCCATCCTCGTCTTCGACGCCTGGGAGCACGCCTTCTACCTGCAGTACAAGAACCAGAAGGTCGACTTCATCGAGGCCATGTGGGCCGTCGTCAACTGGCAGGACGTCGCCAAGCGCTACGCCGCCGCCAAGGAGCGCACGAACGCGCTGCTGCTCAACCCCTGACCGCACAGGGGAACCTGATGTCCTGCTCGTGATCGTCTTCTCACCCTTCACCGGCAGGCAAGCCGAGGGCTCCCGCCGACCTCGCGTCGGCGGGAGCCCTTCGCCGTTCACGCGGCGACGACGGCCTGCGGGTGACCCCGGGCCGGGCCGGCCGCGAGCGGGTGGCTACGGCGTGTCCCTGCGCCCGTTCAGCTCGGTGACCAGGTGGTGGCCGCCGAGGAGGTCCAGGTCGGTTCGTTCGCGGAGGCGTCTGATCGCGGCGTTGGTGTCGGCTTCGGCGAGCAGGGAGGTCAGTTCCGCGGCCAGGGGGGCGTCGGCGAGGGGCAGGGCGTCGGCGGCCTCGGCGTAGGTCGTGGGAAGGGTGTGGCCCTCGGTCAGGAGGTCCACCGCCACCGTGGCCGTGAGCAGGCTCAGTTCGGAGCCCTTGCGGAGGCGGCGGACGGCCTTGACGGTGTGGCCCGCGGCCGCGAGGGCCTTCGCCTCGTTCTGTGCTTCCGGGTCAACCGGCGTGATCAGTGCGGTCGTTCGTGCCTTGGCCCTCATGGTCGTACTCCCCCGTCGTCGGCGGTCCTGCTGCGTGCGGTCGTTGTCGAGTATCGCCGAGGCACGGCGGCGTGCCGAGCCGGCGGTGCCGCATCCCGGTGGGCGGCCGGGACGCCGGAAAAGCAGTGGCCCGGGGGGTCTTCGCGGGCCTACGGTGGGCCGGTCGTCCCGATCGGCTTTCTCGTTCCGTGCCCTTGGAGGGGTGTCTTGATGACCCGGCCCGCGCCGAGCGCGCCTCGCAGCTCCGTGTGAGCGTTCGTCCGGATCCGTCGCACCACGCGTGCGCGTCCGTACGGGCCTGCGCCCGTCGAGACCGCTCGGCCTGCTCTTGCTGTCATGCCTCGTCTCTCAGCAAGGAGCCCACCGGGTGTCCATCCGTCACACCACTCCGCACCCCACCCAGCGCCCCGCCCCGCACCCCACCACCGGCACGTCGCACGGCGACGGATTCGTCTGCGCCTGGTGCGGGCTGACCGCACCTGCCGTCGCCCCGGCACGCCACCACTGCCCGTCCTGTCTGCACGCCCGGCACACCTCCGGCGGCTGTCACGGCCGGATGGTGCCGATCTCCATCGCCGTCCTGCCCACGGGCGACTGGACGGTCATCCACCGCTGCGTCCGCTGCGACGCGCTCACCTCGCGGCCGGTCGGCCGGGACGACAACCGGCTCGTGCTGATGCGCATGGCCGTCCGCCCGCTCGCCCAGCCTCCGTTCCCGCTCGAGCCGTTCGGATCGCTGTGAGGGGGCCGGGAGCGCAGCGCGGAGAGGGAGGAGAGCGGCATGGCCCGACGTACGCGGCCTGAGGACGGGCGGCGCCGGCCGCAGCGGCGCAAGGACGTGCTCCATGCGCGCGGCGGGCACCGGGCGCACGCCTTCCGGTGCGCCGGGTGCCGGCTCGACGTGTCGCCGGACGCACCCGGCACCGGGCACCGCAACCACTGCCCGACCTGTCTGACCAGCCTGCACGTGGACGCCCGGACCCCGGGCGACCGCGCCGCCGGATGCCGGGGGCGGATGGAGGCGCTGTGCGTCGCGGTGCGGCCGGACGGGGAGTGGCTGCTGGTGCACCGGTGTCTGCGCTGCGGCGTGCTCAGCACCAACCGCGTCGCGGGCGACGACCATCCGCTCGCCCTGATACGGCTGGCCCTCAGGCCGTTCCGGGACGCGGGCACCGGGCTGCTCGCCCACCAGGTGCTCGGCGGCCTGTGACGCGACGGGCCCGCCGCGGGCGCGGCGTGTGAACCGCCGCGCCCGCGGACACGTCCCCTACGTCGGCACCAGCCCGGACACCCCCACGGACCCCACCACGGACACCAGCACGGACACCACGACACACGCCCCGAGGAGCCCGCCATGACAGCACCCCGCACTCCGGCCCCCGCAGAACCGGAGACGCCCGAGCCCGGGTTCGTCGGGCTGCACCACGTCCAGCTGGCGATCCCGGCCGGCGGGGAGGAGCGGTGCCGCGAGTTCTGGGGCGGGGTGCTCGGCATGGCGGAGCTGACGAAGCCGCCGGTCCTTGCGGCGCGCGGCGGATGCTGGTTCCGCGGCGGCGGCCTCGAGGTGCATCTGGGGGTGGAGCGGGACTTCGCCCCGGCCCGCAAGGCGCACCCGGGGATCCTGGTCCGCTCGCTGCGGGCGCTCGCCGCCCGGCTGGAGGCGGGCGGGCACAAGGTGACGTGGGACGACACGTTCCCCGGGCACGACCGCTTCTACGCGGCGGACCCGTTCGGCAACCGGCTGGAGTTCCTCGAACCGCACGCCGCCCGACGCCACGATTGACGCCCTCCGTGTGGCGGGCCGCGCCCCGCGTGCCCAGGATCGGAGCATGCCTCCCCCGACCCGCCCGCCCCGCCGCGCAGTCGGCGCCCGGCAGCGACGGCGCTGGTGGTCGTGGGGGGCCGTCGGGATGCTGTGCCTCATCGCGCTGATCGCGGCCGGTATCGCGCTCTACTTCGACGAGCGGGACGCGCGCGAGCGGGCCCTCGTCGTGGGCAGCAGGGCCGCCGACCGGATCGAGGTGGCGGCCGAGGTGCGCCGCACCGATCCGGGCGAGCGGGTGGCCCGGATCCAGCTGACCGTGTCGGCGACCGGGCGGTTCGCCGACGCGCAGGGCCTGCCGAAGAAGGACGTCGTGCTCGTGACGAACGCGCCGGGCCAGGAGGAGGTCACGTTCAAGCAGAGCAGTGTGACGCTGCTGCGCGAGGTGGCGGTGCCGCTGACCGCCGGGGCTCTGTCGGACTACCCGTTCGACCGGTACACGGCGGTGCTCGGGCTCACCGCGACGCTCGGCGGGGACGCGCGCACGGCGGTGCCGCTGCGGCTGACGGTGCGGGACACGGACCCCAACTTCTCGCTGGACACGCGGGCGAAGCGGTACGAGGCCGGGGTGGCGCTGATCGACACGCAGATGAGGCGGTCCCGGTCCACGTTCATCATGGCGTGGTTCATCATCACGGCGATGTGGGCGATCGCGCTCTCGGTGCTGCTGGCCTCGCAGCTCGTGGTGCGGCAGCGGCGCGGGCTGGTGTGGCCGGCGCTCGGCTGGATGGCGGCGACACTGTTCGCGCTGGTGGGGCTGCGGAGCGCGGCGCCGGGCAGCCCGCCCAACGGCTCGGTCCTCGACTACGCCGCCTTCTACTGGGCGGAGGCGCTGATCGCGCTGAGCCTGACCCGGCTCGTGTTCCACGGCATCCACATCGAGCACCACACGGGCGGCCCGGTCAGCCCGCAGCCGGTGCCCGTACGGCCGCAGGTGCGGCGGCGGCGCGGGGTGCCCGCGGGGGCCCGTGCGCGGCTGCGGCGCGGCGGCGGGCGGGACGGCGGCGTGTACCCTTGACGGAGCAAGCGAAGGGGAGTAGCCCCGCGAACCGGTCGTCGACACACTGGAACCCCCGGGTTCCCGGTGGCCGGGCCCGTGCCGGATGCGGCGCGGGCGGGCGAGACCTTCGACCAGGCAGTAGCAGTACGACGCGGCGCACACCCCTGTGTGCCGTGTGTCCGACGCTGCCGGGTCGAGTGGTCCTCCCCGCGCAGTGGGTGGGTTCACGGCGATCCGGCCGCCCCCACAGAAAGTCCCCCCGATGCATCTCGACCCCCTGGCGATCGTCACCGCCTTCGGGCTGATCTTCCTGGCCGAACTGCCCGACAAGACCATGTTCGCCTCGCTGGCCATGGGTACGCGGATGAAGCCGCTGTACGTGTGGTTCGGGACCTCGAGCGCGTTCATCGTGCATGTCGCCATCGCCGTCGGTGCCGGTTCCCTGCTCTCCCTGCTGCCCGGCTGGATCGTGAAGCTGGTGTCGGCGCTGCTGTTCGGCTTCGGCGCGTTCATGCTGCTGCGCGGCGGGGGCGACGACGACGAGGACGACGAGGCGGGCGGCCGGACCGTCACCGGGTTCTGGCCGGTCTACGGCACCGCGTTCACGGCTGTCTTCATCAGCGAGTGGGGCGACCTGACCCAGATCACCACCGCGAACCTCGCCGCGACGAACGGCACCTGGTCCACGGCCATCGGCTCCGCCGCCGCCCTCATGTCGGTGTCCGCGCTCGCGCTGGTCGCCGGCCGGTTCATCGCCAAGCGGGTGCCGCTGAAGACCGTGCAGCGGGTGGGCGGCGTGTGCATGCTGCTGCTCGCGGTGTGGTCGCTGATCGAGATCTTCACCGGCTGATCCCCCACCGGGACGCCCTGACCGGGCCCGGCCCGGCGCTGATGGCGGTGCCCGGTGCCGTGCACACCTCTTGTGGATACATGAACGTATCGAATACGTTCCTGTATCCGATCATCCGATCAGGAGGCGGCGACGATGACCGGCACACCCGACGGCACCGGCGCCACGGCCGGCACCGTCACCCGGCGCCGGGCCCGCACCCGGCAGCGGCTGCTCGACGCCGCCTTCGAGGTGTTCGCGCGCGAGGGCTTCGGCCGCACCACCGTCGAGCAGGTCTGTGACCGCGCCGGGTTCACCCGCGGTGCCTTCTACTCGAACTTCTCCTCCCTGGACGAGCTGTTCCTCGCCCTGTGGGAGGAGCGCTCGGCCCGCATGCTCGACGACCTGCGGGCCGCCCTCGCCGGGGTCGGCGCGCGCGGCCCCGAGGCCGGCGTGCGGGCGGCGGTCGACGCGACGCCGCCGGACGAGGCCTGGTACCGGATCACCGCCGAGTTCACCGCGCACGCGCTGCGCACCCCGGGCCTGCGCCGTGTGATGGCCGCCCGCGAGCGCGCCATCCGCGAGGCGCTCCTGCCCGTGTTCGTCGCGTCCCTGGACCGGCTCGGCCGGCGCGTGCCCGACGAGGAGGCCCTCGGCGACGCCCTGGTCGCCGTGCACGACGGGACGGCCGTCCAGGTCCTGATGCAGCCCGGCGACCCGGCCGTGCGCGACCGGCGCCGCGCCCTCTTCATGAACGTACTGAACGCTTACAGCACCCCTAGGGAGACCCCGTGAGTGACACCAGTGCCCCGGACGGCGCGGACCGCGCGGACGTCATCGTGGTCGGAGCCGGGCTCGCCGGGCTCGTCGCCACCTACGAGCTGACCCGCGCCGGCAAGCGCGTCCTGCTCGTCGACCAGGAGAACGCGGCGAACCTGGGCGGCCAGGCGTTCTGGTCGCTCGGCGGGCTCTTCCTCGTGGACAGCCCCGAGCAGCGGCGCATGGGGATCAAGGACAGTTACGAACTGGCGCTCGCCGACTGGCTCGGCTCGGCCGGCTTCGACCGCGAGCGCGAGGACCACTGGCCGCGCAAGTGGGCCGAGGCGTACGTGCGGTTCGCGGCCGGCGAGAAGCGCGACTACCTGAACGGGCTCGGGCTCAAGGTCACGCCCAACGTGGGCTGGGCCGAGCGCGGCTCCGGCACCGCGACCGGGCACGGGAACTCGGTGCCGCGCTTCCACCTCACCTGGGGCACCGGACCCGAGGTCGTGCGGGTCTTCCGGGAGCCGGTCCTGGAGGCCGCCTCGCGCGGGCTCGTCACCTTCAAGTACCGCCATCGCGTGGACGAGTTGATCGTGGAGGACGGGGCCGTCGTCGGCGTGCGCGGCAGTCTGCTCGAACCGTCGGACGAACCGCGCGGCGTGGCCTCCTCCCGCGAGACCGTCGGCGACTTCGAGCTGCGCGCCCGGGCCGTCGTCGTCACCTCCGGCGGCATCGGCGCCAACCACGAACTGGTCAGGAAGAACTGGCCCGTCGAGCGGATGGGCCCGGCGCCCGCCTCCATGGTCACCGGCGTTCCCGCGTACGTCGACGGACGCATGCTGGAGATCAGCGAGAGCGCGGGCGCGTCCCTCGTCAACCGTGACCGCATGTGGCACTACACCGAGGGCCTGAAGAACTGGGACCCGATCTGGCCCGGCCACGGCATCCGGATCATCCCCGGCCCGTCCTCGCTGTGGCTGGACGCGGAGGGCAGGCGGCTGCCCGCGCCGCTGTTCCCCGGGCACGACACGCTCGCCACGCTCAAGCACATCACCGGGACCGGGCACGACCACACGTGGTTCGTCCTGACCCGGGCCATCGTGGAGAAGGAGTTCGCGCTCTCCGGCTCGGAGCAGAACCCCGACATCACCGGCAAGGACCTCAAGCTGGTGCTCCAGCGCGTCAAGAAGGGCGCGCCCGGCCCCGTGCAGGCGTTCCTCGACCACGGCGAGGACTTCGTCGTGCGCGACAACCTGAAGGACCTCGTCGCGGGCATGAACGAGCTGACGCCCGACGCGCCCGTCGCCTACGAGCAGGTCGAGCGGGAGATCGTGGCCCGCGACCGCGAGGTCGGCAACGGCTACTCGAAGGACCTCCAGCTCATGGCGGTGCGCAACGCCCGCTCCTACCTGCCCGACCGCATCACGCGCGTCGCCAAGCCGCACCGCCTGCTCGACCCGGCGCAGGGCCCGCTGATCGCCGTCCGGCTGAACCTGCTGACCCGCAAGACGCTCGGCGGCCTGGAGACGAACCTGGACTCGCAGGTCGTCCGCCCCGACGGCACGGTCCTCGACGGCCTGTACGCGGCCGGCGAGGTGGCCGGGTTCGGCGGCGGCGGCGTGCACGGCTACAACGCGCTCGAGGGCACCTTCCTCGGCGGCTGCATCTTCTCCGGCCGCGCCGCGGGCCGCGCCCTCGCCCGGAGCCTCGCATGAGCGCCGGCACCGCGCTCGTGACGGGCGCCTCCTCGGGCATCGGCGCGGCGGTCGCCGCCGCTCTCGTGCGGCGCGGCTACACGGTCTACGGCACGAGCCGCGACCCGGAGAAGGTGAACGACCCGGTCGAGGGCGTGACCTACCTGGCGCTCGACCTGTCCGACGACGCGAGCATCGAGGCGTGCGCGGCGGCCGCGGGACCGGTCGACGTGCTCGTCAACAACGCGGGCGAGTCCCAGAGCGGCCCCTTCGAGGAGCTGCCGATGGACGCCCTGCGCCGGCTGTTCCAGATCAACGTGCTCGGCGCGGTCCGGCTCAGCCAGCTCGTCCTGCCCGGCATGCGCGAGCGGCGGCGCGGCCGGGTGGTGATGGTCGGCTCGATGCTGGCCAGCTTCCCGCTCGCCTACCGCTCCTCGTACGTCGCGTCCAAGGCGGCGGTCAAGGGCTTCGCGCACGCGGCCCGGCGCGAGTACGCCGGGTACGGGGTCGGCATCACGACGGTCGAGCCCGGCTCCATCGCGACCGGGATCAGCGAGCGGCGCACCCAGTACGTGGCCGAGGGCTCGCCGTTCCGCGCCGCGTACGACACGATGCTGGCCGCGCTCAACGCCAACGAGGCGCGGGGCATCACGGCCGCGAAGGTGGCCGCGACGGTCCTCGCCGCGATCGAGGCGCCCCGGCCGCGCCCCCTGTACGCGGTGGGCAGCAACGCGCCGCTGGTGTTCGCGCTGCGCCGGGTTCTGACGCGGGGCGCGGTGGAACGCATGGTGGCGCGCCGGCACGGGCTGCGGTAGGGACCGCGCCGGCGGGGGGCCGGAACCGCGGGACGTCAGCCCTTGCGGCGGTCCCCGTGTCCCGGCCACCACGCGGCGTGCCCGATCAGCGCCGTGAGCGACGGCGTGAACACCATCGCCATGACGAACGCCGCGATCACGATGCCGAAGGACAGCGCGAACCCCATCTGGGAGAGCGTCGAGTTCCCGGCCAGCATCAGGGTCGCGAAGGTCCCCGCCAGGATCACGCCGGCGGAGCCGATCGTCGGCCCGGAGTGCCGGATCGCCGTGCCCGCCGCGTCCCGCGGCTCGCGCCCCTCACGGGCCTCCTCGCGCAGCCGCGACACCATCAGGATGTTGTAGTCCGTGCCGAGCGCGACCACGAACAAGTACATGATCACGGGCAGCATGAACATCAGCCCGGGCTGGCTGCCGATCTGGGTGAACAGGAACGACGTCGCGCCGAGGGTCGCGCCGAAGCCGAGGGCGACGGACAGCATGAGGTACCAGGGCGCCACGAGGCTGCGCAGCAGGAGCCCGAGGATGATCATGATGCAGACCGCGGCGACGGGGAAGACGACGGAGTAGTCGCGGTCGACGGCCTTGTTGATGTCGACGTAGACCGCGGTGATGCCGCCGACCGACGCCGTGGTGCCGTCCGGGGCCTGCGCGTGCGCGGCGGGCCGCAGGTCGTCCCTGATGGTGTTCATCGCGGCGTCGGAGGCGGGCGGGTCGTCCAGGACGACCGTGTACGCGGCGGCGGTCCGCCGGGTGCTGAGGACGGGCGCACCGACCG
Source organism: Streptomyces sp. SID5785 (assembly GCF_009870065.1). Taxonomy (GTDB): domain Bacteria; phylum Actinomycetota; class Actinomycetes; order Streptomycetales; family Streptomycetaceae; genus Streptomyces. The sequence continues at coordinate 57,238 of NZ_WWIA01000779.1, forward strand.
TGCCGACGCCGTCCACCTTCGCCAGGGAGGCCCGGAACGCGGCCGCCTGGGCGGCGGTGAGCGGGCGGTCGCCGTCGGAGGCCAGGTAGACGCTGGTGGGGTCGGTGGTGCCCGCGGGGAAGCCCTTCTCCAGGTCCTTCAGGGCGACCATGGACTCCTTGGTCTTGGGCAGGGACGACGTCGCGAGGTCGAAGTTGGCCCGGTAGCCGAGGGCGCCGAGCGCGAGGACGACCATGACGAGCCCGGAGCCGAGCGCCCACAGGGCGGGGCGGCGGGCCAGCGAGGCGCCGAGCCGGGCGAAGCCGGTGCCGTGCGGCTCGGAGCGCCAGGACTTCGACGGCCAGAACACCTTGGTGCCGAGCAGCGAGACCACGGCCGGGACGAGGGTCAGGCCCGCGCACAGGGTCACGAAGACGGCGATGGCGAGCGCGGGGCCCATCGACTGCAGCATGCCGAGCGTGGACAGGGCGAGCGCGGCGAACGCGACGATGACGGCGCCGGCCGCCGAGGTGATGGCCTCGCCGACCCGTTCGACGGCGTGGATCATGGCCTGTTTGGGATGCTCGCCGGTGCGCAGCGCCTCCCGGTAGCGGAACAGCAGGAACAGGATGTAGTCCGTGCCGACGCCGAACAGGACGACGGTGAGCAGCTCCTGGATCGACGAGTCGGCCTTCATGTCGAAGGCCTTGTTGGCGGACGCGATGAGACCGGTGGCCAGCGGCGAGATCAGGCCGATGAGGACGACCGGGAGCAGCGCGATGATCGGGCTGCGGAAGATGAGCAGGAGCAGCACGACGATGATGACGATCGTGCCGACGCCGACGAGGAGTCCGGCCCGCGAGGAGGCGTCCGCCTCGTCGAGCGCGGTGGCGGCGGAGCCGGTGACCCCGGCCGTCAGGTCCGTGCCGTCGACGGCCTTGCGGAGGTCGGTGCGCAGCGTCTTGACCGCGTCCTGCTCGGAGGTGTCGGACGGGTCGGTCAGCTTGGGCATGGCGACCATGGAGGTCTGCACGAGCCCGTTCGGCGAGGGCTTGCCCGGGACGACCGCCTCGACCTTCGGGATGTCCTGCGCGGCGAGGGAGCGCGAGACCCGGACGACGTCGGCGGAGTCCGCGGACGTCAGGCGCCGGCCGTCGGAGCGCTGGAAGACGATGACGGCGCCGATGTTCTGCTGCTTGGGGAACTGGGACTCCTGGAGGTCGGCGGCCTCGATCGACTCGTACGAGTCGGGCAGGAAGCTCGCCTCGTCCGAACTGGAGGTGAGTTTCGGCGCGAGGGCGATCACCGCCGCCGCGACGACCACCCACGCGAGGATGACCCACCAGGGCCTGCGGACCACCAAACGCCCGAGCGCAGCGAACATCCCACACGCCTTCCCGTCACCCCCGGCTCACCCCGCAAGGCTCGCCCGGGGCCGGGCGAGCTGCCACTCGAAGGGCTCCGGCGTGCGCGACCGGCGCGGGTGGCGCAGGCTGGTGACGGGTGTGGCCGCGGAGCCGCGGGCCCGGGCGGTGACGGGGTCAGCGCCCGTCGGACGAGGCGTGCGCCCCCGACGCGGCGTGCTCGTGCACCGTGCTCAGATGCGGCAGGTCGGCGGCGGGCGCGACCGGGGGCGCGGCCTCCTCGGCGACACCGCGGGCGGTGGTCCCGGCGGCGCCCAGGGCGAGGGCGGCCAGCACCCCGGTGACGATCGCGGTGACCAGAGGTGAGCGGACCCGCACGGGCACCTCGCAGCAGATCGATGATGGATAAGCACTCGATTAAGCAGAATTAACTTCCCTTAACCGGTCGCTCAACCTAGGGGCTTGGCGTGAGGCCCGGCAAGAGGTGAGACTCACGTCATGCCGGACGAACCACCAGACGACCCCGCGCCGGAACCCGTCGGCCGCCGCGTGCTGCGGCTGCGCACCGACCGCGGACTGACCCAGCGTCAGGTCGCCGAACCCGCCTACACCCCCGCGTACATCTCCACCCTGGAGGCGGGCCGCGTGCGCCCCTCCGAGGCGGCGCTGCGCCACATCGCCGCCCGGCTCGGGGTGAGTTACGAGGAACTGGCCACGGGCCGGCCCGCCCGGCTCGCCACCGACCTGCGGCTGCGCCTGACCGAGGCCCGGCGCGCGCTCGCCACCGGCGCCGCGAGCGAGGCCGCGGGCCGCTACGCCGAACTCGCCGCGGAGGCCGAGCGGCACGGGCTGACCGCCGAACGCGCGTCAGCCGAACTCGGCCGCGGCGAGTGCGCCCTGGAGACCGGCGAACTGGCCGTCGCCCGGCGCCACTTCGACACCGCGGACGAACTCCTGACCGGATCCGGCGCCGCGCTCCCCCAGCGCGCCCCCGTCATCCGCGCCCGCGCGCTCGCCCACTACCTCTCCGGCTCCCTGCGCTACGCCTGCTACCTGCTCGAGTCCGCGCTGGACGAGCTGAACACCGGCGGCCTGCACGACCCGGACGCGCTCGTGCTGCTCTACACCGCCTCCATCGCCCCGTACATGGACATGGGCGCCCACGCGCGGGCCGCCCAGGCCGCGGAACTGGCGCTCTCGCTCGCCCCGCGCGTGGGCGACCCGGCGCTCGTCGCGCAGATGCACCGCTCGGTGGCCCGCACCCTGCTCGCCGAGGGCCGGGTCGAGGAGGCCGACGCGTCCCTCGCCAAGGCCGGCGAGCTCTACCGGCAACTGCAGATCCGCACCGAACTGGCGCACTGCCACTGGATGCGCGGCTACGTGCACGCACAGGCGGGCCGGCTCGTCGACGCCGAGCGCGAGCTGCGCACCGCCCGCGACATGCTCTCGGCCAAGCGCGCCGCGCTCTACACCCAGCAGGTCGAGGTCGAACTGGCCGACGTGCTGCGCGGACTCGGCCGCACCGACGAGGCGGCGGTGCTGCTGCGCTCGCAGCTCGGCGCGATCGGCCCCGAGCGCGGCGCCGTGCACGCGGCGGGCGCCAACCGGCTGCTCGGCCTGATCGCCCAGGACAACGGCGACACCGAGGCCGCCGAGGAGCACTACGTGAGCGCGCTGAGCCTGCTGGAGCGGGCGGGCGCGGCCGGCGACCTGGCCGACCTGTGCCGGCTGCTCGGGGACCTGTACCGGCGCACCGGGCGGATCGAGGCCGCCCTCGACACATACCGCACGGGCCTCGGCCACCGGGCGGCGCCGGGCACCACGACGCTCGGGCCGGCCCCGGCCCGGCCGCCGCTGTGAGCCGCCGCCCGGGGCGGTGCAGGGCGGGGTGCGGGCCGTCGCGCAAAAGTTATCCACAGGCTGGGGACCTCTCCGGCACGATGTCGGTGCGGCCGGGCACCATGGGGGCATGACTGAGAGCAACGGGTCCGCGCTGCCGGACTGGGAGAAGCGCTTCCGCGCGCCGCGGGTGTCCCTGCCGGACTGGGCCGAGGACGCCCCGCACCGCTCCCTGTTCGTGTCGAACGCGACGGGGACCTACGAGCTGTACGCGTGGGACAGGGCGACGGGCACCCGGCGCCGCGCCACGGACCGGGCGAACGGGACGACGGACGGCGTGCTGTCCCCCGACGGCGCCTGGATCTGGTGGTTCGACGACACCGACGGCGACGAGTTCGGGATCTGGCGCCGCCAGCCCTTCGAGGGCGGCCCGGACACCGAGGCCGTCCCCGGCCTCGCCGCCTCCTACCCGGCCGGGCTCGCCCTGGGCCGCGACGGGCACACCGCGGTCGTCGGGCGCTCCACGGACGAGGACGGCACGACCCTGCACGTCGTCGCGCCCGGCGCCGACGCCCCCGCGGAGATCTACCGCCACCGCGAGTCGGCCGGCGTCGGCGACCTGAGCCACGACGGCACGCTCATCGCCGTCGAGCACACCGAGCACGGCGACGCGATGCACGCGGCGCTACGCGTGGTCCGCCTCGACGGCACACCGGTCGCCGAGCTCGACGACACCAAGGGCGGCACCGAGGAGCTGGGCCTGGAGGTCCTCGGCTTCGCCCCGGTCGACGGCGACACCCGGCTCCTCGTCGGCCACCAGCGGCACGGCCGCTGGGAGCCGATGGTGTGGGACGTGACGGCCGGCACCCAGACCGACCTCGCGCTCGACCTGCCGGGCGACGTGTCGGCGGAGTGGTACCCGGACGGCTCGGCGCTGCTGATCGCGCACAGCTTCGAGGCCCGCGCCGACCTGTGGCGCTTCGACCTCGCGACCGGCACGCTGAGCGCGGTCGACACCCCGCGCGGCACGGTGTCCGGCGCCTCGGCCCGCCCCGACGGCAGCGTCGAGTACCTGTGGTCCTCGGCCGCCGAGCCGCCGGTCATGCGCTCCACGACGGGCGAGGTCGTCCTCGACCCGCCGGGCTTCACGGCGCCGCCCTCGGTCCCGGTCGAGGACGTGTGGGTGGACGGCCCGGGCGGGCGCGTGCACGCCCTCGTCCAGCGGCCGCCCGGCACCGAGGGCCCGCTCCCGACCGTCTTCGAGATCCACGGCGGCCCCACCTGGCACGACTCGGACGCCTTCGCGGCGGGCCCGGCCGCCTGGCTCGACCACGGGTACGCGGTGGTCCGGGTCAACTACCGCGGCTCGACCGGCTACGGCCGGGAGTGGACCGACGCCCTCAAGCACCGCGTCGGACTGATCGAGCTCGAGGACATCGCCGCGGTGCGCGAGTGGGCCGTCACCTCCGGGCTCGCCGACCCCGAGCGGCTGGTCCTGGCGGGAGGCTCCTGGGGCGGCTATCTGACCCTGCTCGGCCTCGGCACCCAGCCGGGCGCCTGGGCGGTGGGCCTGGCCGCGGTCCCCGTCGCCGACTACCCGGCGGCGTACGAGGACGAGATGGAGGCCCTCAAGGCACTGGACCGCACCCTGTTCGGCGGCGCCCCCGACGAGGTCCCGGACCGGTACACGGCCTCGTCCCCGCTCACCTACGTCGACGACGTGAAGGCCCCGGTGCACATCTCGGCGGGGCTCAACGACCCGCGCTGCCCGATCCGCCAGATCGACCACTACGTGGACAGACTCGCGGCGCGCGACGCGGTGCACGAGGTGTACCGGTACGACGCGGGGCACGGCTCGCTCGTCGTCGAGGAGCGCATCAAGCAGGTCGCCCTGGAGCTGGACTTCGTCCGGCGCCATCTCCCGTAGGGCGCCCCGCACGACGGGTCCTTTACATCGGACCCGGGCGGGGGCCGCGGTACGGGTCCGCACACCGGACCCGTACCGTGGACGGCGTGTACCGGTTCCTGCTGACCCCTCGCTGGTGGGGGATCAACATCTTCGTCCTGCTGGCGATCCCCGTCTGCATCTTCATGGGCTCGTGGCAGCTCAGCCGTTTCGAGGACCGGGTGCAGGACCACCGGTCCGTGACGGAGCAGACCGCGGCGAACAAGAAGGCGAAGGCCGCGCCGCTCGCCTCCCTGCTGCCCGTCGACAAGAAGACGTCCGGCCGGCAGACCACGGTGACCGGGCACTACGACCGGCAGTTCCTGGTCCCGGACCGGGACCTCGACGGCCGCACCGGCTTCTACGTCGTGACGCTGCTGCGCACCGACGGCTCGGCCGGTGCCGACGGCGGCCGGGCGCTCCCGGTGGTCCGCGGCTGGCTGCCCGGCACCGCCTCGGCCGCGAAGGCGCCCGCCCCGCCGAAGGGCGAGGTCACCGCGGTCGGCTCGCTCCAGGCCTCGGAGTCCGCGGGGGCGAACGGGGTGTCGAACGCGGGCGGTCTGCCCGCCGGCCAGGTCGGCGTGATCAGCGCCGCGTCCCTGGTGAACCTGGTGCCGTACGACGTCTACGACGCGTGGGTCACGCTCGACACGGCGGACGGCGCGATGACCGCGGTGCCCGCCACCACGCCGCAGGGCAGCGGCCTGGACCTCAAGGCGTTCCAGAACCTCGGGTACACGGGCGAGTGGTTCGTCTTCGCGGGCTTCGTGCTCTTCATGTGGTTCCGCCTCGTGCGCCGTGAGGCGGAGGCCGTCCGCGACGCCGCACTCGGCCTCGTCCCGACCGGGGACGCCGGAGACGCCGGAGACACGGGGGACACAGGCGACACCGAGTCCGAGGGGACGACGCCCGAGCCCGCACGCTGACGGCACGGCGGCGGCGGGCCTATCAGGAGGCGGGCAGCACGCCCGTCTTGTAGATCGTGCCCGCGCAGGCGTCGGAGATGGTCGCGCCCGCGCTGGGCGCCCCCGGCTCCGCCGTGTGCTCGACCACGACCCTGCCGTCGTCGGGATCGTCCGAGCCGAGCTGCGTGGAGAGGCCCGAGTCGGTGCTGTCCTGCTGCCCGTTCCCGGTGTCCTGGCTCGGCGTGGGGGACGGGGACTCGGTGCCGCCGTTGCCCGTACCGCCGTCGCCACCGCCGCTGCCGCCCGTCGACGGGCACTGCCCGGACGGCACCCAGGCGAAGCGCACCTCGTACGCCATGCCGGGCTCCAGGATGAGCTGGCCCGGCTCGGTGGACGGGTCGGGCAGTCCGGTCGCCGCGTCGCCCGACGTGTGGTCGACGATCGCGACCCGGGTCGGGTCGGCGGCGCCCTGCGCGAGGGTGGAGACGGTGCCCGGGTTGTCGACCGTGCAGTTGCCGTCCGACACGTTCGTGACGCGGAAGGAGCCGTAGACCTTGCCGCTCGCGTCCGGCGCGCCCACGTCGGAGACGGGGGTGCCGAGCTCGCTCGCGTCACACACCGGGGAACTGGCGGCGGCCGTGCTGCCGGTGCCGGGCCGGTCCGTGGCGGCGCCGCCGGAGTCCTTGCCCTTGCCGCCCCCGTGCTCCTTGCCGGTGTCCTCGCCCTTTCCCTTGGCGTGGCCCGACCTGCCGTCACCGGCCTTGCCGGAGCCGCTGCCGGCCGTCTTGCCGGCGTCGACGCCGCCGTGCGTCGCCTCGCTGTTGCCCGCGATGCTGGGGCGGTCCTTCGCCGAGCCCGTGTTCGTCACGTGCAGCACCGCGGGGACCGCCATCGCGACGAAGACTCCGGCGGCGATGGCACCGACGGCGGCCTGCCGCTTGCGGGCCCGGCGGGCGGGCACGGCCCGGCGCAGCTGCTCCAGCGCCTCCTCGGACGGCGGCGCGATGTCCGACACCGCCTGCCGCATCATGCGGCGCAGCGCCAGCTCGTCCTCCGCGAGCGCGGGGCCGTCCTCGGGTCCGTCCTGTCCTGCGTGCACCGCGTTTCCTGCGTGTCCTGCGTGTCCCACCTGTTCCGCGCGTTCTGCGTGTTCTGTGTGTTCTGTGTGCTCGGTCCGGCCGGGATCGGGGTCGTGCCCCCCGGTCCCCTGCGCGGGGCGCTCGCGGCGCCCGCCGCCGGGCTGCTGCTCCGGTTCGTGATCGCCGAACCGTTCCTTCGGTGTGCGGTCCGCGGGACTCATACCGGCGCCTCCATGGCGACGCGCAGCGCCGCGATGCCACGGGACCCGTACGCCTTCACGGAGCCCAGGGAGATCCCGAGCGCCTCGGCGACCTGGGCCTCCGTCATGTCCGCGAAGTAGCGCAGGACGAGGACCTCGCGCTGACGCCGCTGGAGCCCGCGCAGCGCCTTCTTGAGCGCGTCCCGCTCCAGCAGGTCGTACGCGCCCTCCTCGGCGCTCGCCATGTCCGGCATCGGCTTGGTGAGCAGCTTCAGGCCGAGGATGCGGCGGCGCAGCGTGGAGCGCGACAGGTTCACGACGGTCTGGCGCAGGTAGGCCAGCGTCTTCTCCGGGTCGCGCACCCGTTTGCGCGCGGAGTGCACGCGGATGAAGGCCTCCTGGACCACGTCCTCGCAGGAGGCCGTGTCGTCGAGGAGGAGCGCCGCGAGCCCCAGCAGGGACCGGTAGTGGGCGCGATAGGTCTCGGTGAGGTGATCGACTGTGGTGCCTGCCGCCATCGCGTCGTCAGCGCCCGACGCCTGTGCCGGGACGGACGCCGGACGTGCCGCGGGCATGGGCGCGATCACCGGCATCCCGCCGGCCGTGCCCGCCCGGGGCCGGCGTACACCGAGGGGAGGCCGCAGGGCTGCTGCGCCCCGTGCCTGTACCGCTGTGAAGTCGAGTACCTCTGCCACGCTTGTTGGACACGCTTCCCCCCGTCAGGGTTGTACGCCTCCGGCGTCCGATGTGCGACAGATCCCGCCACCGTCCCGGATGACGCCGTGCCCCGTGCCGACATGCGTACCTGCTCTTCCCCTACGCCTCGATGCCTCGCGCTCCGAGGCCACCGAAAGGCGACCGCAAAGACGCTCCCCGCCCTGCGTGCGGTTGCAGGACGGGGAGGAAAATCTTCGGAACCACGAGCGTGCGAGCGCTCGCCCAGTGGTCTGGACCGATGCCCTCACAGAACTCACACAGATCCTACGTTTTGAAAGGCATAAGGGAAGAGGGTGACCGTAATACGAACACCCGAATCCCGTGGTCGGACGCAGGAGGAACCGCGCCCGTCCGGACGTTTCGGGTCAGATGCCTGCTGTGTGCGTTTCCGTACACCCGCACACGGCCTACGCCGCGAACTCGGCCGCGATCAGCTCCGCGATCTGCGCGGTGTTCAGCGCGGCCCCCTTGCGCAGGTTGTCGCCGCAGACGAACAGCTCGAGCCCGCTCGGGTCGTCCAGCGAGCGCCGCACCCGGCCCACCCAGGTCGGATCGGTGCCCACCGCGTCGGCCGGCGTGGGGAACTCACCGGCGGCCGGATTGTCGAAGAGCACGACCCCCGGGGCCGTCGCGAGGATCTCGCGGGCCCGGCCCACGGTGACCTCGCTCTGGAACCGGGCGTGGACGGTCAGCGAGTGCGTCGTGACGACCGGGACGCGGACACACGTGACGGCCACCGGCAGCTCGGGCAGCCCGAGGATCTTGCGGGACTCGTCCCGCACCTTCATCTCCTCCGAGGACCAGCCGTCCTCGCGCAGCGAACCGGCCCACGGCACCACGTTCAGCGCGACCGGCTCGGGGAACGGGCCCGTCGCGTCGCCCACCGCCCGCCGCACGTCACCGGGGCTCGTCCCCAGCTCGGTACCGGCGACCAGGGCCAGCTGCTCGCGCAGCGTCTCCACGCCGGCGCGGCCGGCGCCGCTCACCGCCTGGTACGAGGAGACGACCAGCTCGCGCAGGCCGAACTCGGCGTGCAGGGCGCCGATCGCCACGATCATCGACAGCGTCGTGCAGTTCGGATTCGCGACGATGCCGCGCGGGCGCACGCGCGCGGCGTGCGGATTGACCTCGGGGACGACCAGCGGCACGTCCTCGTCGAGACGGAACGCCGCCGAGTTGTCGACGACCACGACGCCCTTGGACGCGGCGATCGGCGCCCACTGGGCGGACACCTCGTCCGGCACGTCGAACATCGCGACGTCGACCCCGTCGAAGACGGACTCCTCCAGGGCGTGGACCTCGACCTCCTCGCCGCGCACCGCGAGCTTGCGGCCCGCCGAGCGCGCCGAGGCGACCAGCCGGATCTCACCCCAGATGTCCGCGTGCTGCGACAGGATCTGGAGCAGCACGGCACCGACGCTCCCGGTCGCTCCCACGACCGCGAGCGTCGGACGCCGCACGGAGCTGGTGGCCATCAGCGGCCGGTGCCCCCGTAGACCACGGCCTCGTCGGACTCGGAGTCCAGGCCGAAGGCGGAGTGCACGGCGCGGACGGCCTCGGTGACGTCGTCGGCGCGCGTCACGACCGAGATGCGGATCTCGGAGGTCGAGATGAGCTCGATGTTGACGCCGGCGTCGCTGAGCGCCTCGAAGAACCCGGCCGTGACACCCGGGTTCGTCTTCATACCGGCGCCCACGAGGGAGATCTTGGCGATCTGGTCGTCGTAGCGCAGCGACGCGAAGCCGACCGCGTCCTTCTGCTTCTCCAGGGCGTCGATGGCCTTGCGGCCCTCGGTCTTGGGGAGCGTGAAGGAGATGTCGGTCAGGCCCGTCGACGCCGCCGACACGTTCTGCACGACCATGTCGATGTTGATCTCGGAGTCGGCGATGGCGCGGAAGATCTTCGCGGCCTCGCCGGGCTTGTCCGGGACACCCACGACGGTGACCTTCGCCTCGGAGGTGTCGTGCGCGACTCCGGAGATGATCGCCTGCTCCACGGGCTCTTCCCCTTGCTGCTTCTTGATCGGCTCGTTGCTGACCCAGGTGCCCTGCAGTCCGCTGAAGGAGGACCGCACGTGGATCGGGATGTTGTACCGGCGGGCGTACTCCACACAGCGGTGGAGCAGCACCTTGGACCCGGAGCTGGCGAGCTCCAGCATGTCCTCGAAGGAGATCCAGTCGATCTTCCGCGCCTTCTTCACGACGCGCGGGTCGGCGGTGAACACACCGTCGACGTCCGTGTAGATCTCGCAGACCTCCGCGTCGAGCGCGGCGGCGAGGGCGACGGCCGTCGTGTCCGAACCACCACGGCCGAGGGTCGTGATGTTCTTGCCCTCCTGGCTGACGCCCTGGAACCCCGCGACGATGGCGATGTTGCCCTCTTCGATGGAGGTCCGGATGCGCCCCGGGGTGACGTCGATGATCCGGGCTTTGTTGTGGACGGAGTCGGTGATGACGCCTGCCTGGCTGCCCGTGAACGACTGGGCCTCGTGGCCCAGGTTTTTGATCGCCATGGCCAGCAGTGCCATGGAGATCCGCTCTCCGGCGGTCAGCAGCATGTCGAATTCGCGCCCGGCAGGGATCGGCGATACCTGCTCGGCGAGATCGATCAACTCATCCGTCGTGTCACCCATCGCGGACACCACGACAACCACCTGGTTGCCGTTCTTCTTGGCGTCGACGATGCGCTTGGCGACCCGCTTGATGCCCTCGGCATCTGCAACGGAGGAGCCTCCGTACTTCTGCACGACAAGGCCCACGTGCGCTCCTCGCTCAGTCCGTCTGTCACCGCTCGTACGTATGCGCACGGCGGTCGGCTCAGTCTAACGAGCGGCCGAAATCCGCCCCGGCCATATCGCATCGTGAGATGTCCCGCTCACGAAGTGATCGCCGAGTTTCACAGTGCCGACCGGCCGCTCCGCTCGGGCGCATGCCCAGCCCTCACCGGCGGCAACCGGGAAAGTGGGCCAGGTCACTTCACCGGGCGCAGCCCCAGCGGACCCGCCAGCTCCTCGGCCATGACCTGCCCGGCCTCCTCCTCGAGCGTGCCCTCGGTGCCGCTGAGGTCCTCGTCGGTGTCCAGCCCGTCCAGGTCGTCCAGCGGCTGGTTCAGCCGGACGTGGGCGACCAGGGACTGCAGCGCGCGCAGGGTCGCGGAGGCCGTGGAGCCCCAGTTCGAGAAGTACGAGAACTGCCACCACCACAGCGCCTCGGTCACCCGGCCCGCGCGGTAGTGCGCCATGCCGTGCCGCAGATCCGTGATCACGTCCGCCAGATCGTCCGAGATCCGGGCGGCGACCGGCGCCTTGCGCGGCTCGTACGGGTCGAAGACCTCCGAGTAGACGTCCACCGGGTCCAGCATGCGGGCGAGCCGCTGACGCAGCTCGTCGGCCTGGTCGGCGGCCTCCTCCGGACCCAGGTCCGGCTCGTAGCGCTCGTCCGGCAGGATGTCCTCGTGCGCGCCCAGCCGGCCGCCCGCGAGCAGCAGCTGGGAGACCTCGAGAAGCAGGAACGGCACGGCCGAGTCCGGCTCGTCACCCTTGGCGACCTCGGTCACCGCGACGATGAAGGACTCGATCTGGTCGGAGATCTGGACGGCGAAGTCGTCCGGATCCTGAGCGGTGGCGTGCAGCGTGGCGTCAGACATCTAGGAGTCGTCTCCCCTCGAAGGCACGGCCGAGAGTCACCTCGTCCGCGTACTCCAGGTCGCCCCCGACGGGGAGGCCGCTGGCCAGGCGGGTGACCTTCAGGCCCATGGGCTTGATCATCCTGGCGAGGTACGTGGCCGTGGCCTCACCCTCCAGATTCGGGTCGGTGGCCAGGATCAGCTCCGTGACCGTCCCGTCGGCCAACCGCGCGAGAAGTTCCCGTATACGCAGGTCGTCGGGGCCCACTCCCTCGATGGGGCTGATGGCGCCGCCGAGCACGTGGTACTTGCCGCGGAACTCCCGGGTGCGCTCGATCGCGACGACGTCCTTGGGCTCCTCGACCACGCAGATGACCGCGGGATCGCGGCGCGCGTCCCGGCAGATGGAGCACAGCTCCTCCTGCGCCACGTTCCCGCACGTGGCGCAGAAGCGGACCTTCGCCTTGACCTCCATCAGCGCCTGCGCGAGCCGGCGCACGTCCGTCGGCTCCGCCTGGAGGATGTGGAAGGCGATCCGCTGCGCGCTCTTGGGACCGACGCCGGGCAGTCTGCCCAGCTCGTCGATGAGGTCCTGGACCACGCCTTCGTACACGGATCACCTTTCCTGGCCTGCTGCTCCGGAGCCCGAGCCTGCTGCTCCGGTCACTGGGTACGTACGGTAGTCGGCGGTGCGTCTAGAAGGGGAGACCCGGGATGCCGCTGCCGCCGCCGAGACCCTGGGCGAGCGGGCCGAGCTTCTGCTGCTGGAGCGTCTGCGCGTTCTCGTTCGCCGCCTGGACCGCCGCGACCACCAGGTCGGCGAGGGTCTCGGTGTCCTCCGGGTCGACCGCCTTGGGGTCGATCACGAGGCCCCGCAGCTCGCCGGAGCCCGTGACGGTCGCCTTGACGAGGCCGCCGCCGGCCTGCCCCTCGACCTCGGTGCGCGCCAGCTCCTCCTGCGCCGCGGCGAGGTCCTGCTGCATCTTCTGGGCCTGCTGGAGCAGCTGCTGCATATTGGGCTGGCCACCACCGGGGATCACGATCAGCTCCTGGTCCTGTTGTGTGTACTGCTGTGTGTACTGCGGTTGCGTTTCCGGGTTGCGCGTTCTGCGGCGGTTGCGCATTCTGCGGCTTCTGTGCGTGCTCCGCGGAACGTCAATGCCTACAAACCGAGCCTACGTGGTCCGGGGGTCGGCCGCCCCGGCACCTGGCGCTGCACTCTTTCGAGTGAGAGGGCCGAGCCCCCTATACCTGATGAAGGCCCCCTTCTGAGCGGATACCCCTCGAAAACGGGAACAGGGCCACCCATTGGGCGGTAGGAAGATGCTGCACATTCAGCCCCATCCGTAACCAGCCCAGGGAGTGCCGGGTGAGTCAGCCGGAGATGCAGCCCGAGGGTCCGTCGCAGGCGGACCCCGGCGAGGGCGGGGCACGCACCGGCGACCTCCCCGGGCGGGCGTTCCCGCTCGGCGACTGGGGCGAGCCCGCCGAGCGCCTCGACGAGCTGTACCGCTGGGTCGAGCAGGGCGCCCTGCGCACCGCCTCCTGGTACCTCACCGACCGGGTCCACAAGCGGCGCGGCGCCCGGGCCCTGCGCGGCGGCGCGGCACTCGGCGCGATCGGCGGCGGCGCCCTGCCGCTGCTCGACCTCACGGACGTCTCCCCCGGCAGCGCACCCTGGGGCTATCTGGCGCTGCTGCTCGCGGTGGCCTGCGTGGTCGCCGACCGGTACTTCGGACTGACCTCGGGCTGGATAAGGGACGTCGCCACGGCGCAGGCCGTGCAGCGACGCCTCCAGGTGCTGCAGTTCGACTGGGCCTCGGAGAGCGTCCGGGAGGTGCTCGGCCCGGCCGAGGGCACCGCCAGCGAGGCCGCCGAGCGCTGCCTCTCCGTGCTGCGCCGCTTCTCCGAGGACGTCACCGAGCTGGTCCGTGCCGAGACCGCGGACTGGATGGTCGAGTTCCGCTCCGGTCCGGCGCCGCTGGCCATGCAGGCCTCGGTCCCCGGCCCGGCCCGGCCCGCCGAGCCGCCGCACCCCGGCCGCTTCCCGCTCCCACCGGGCGCCCGGCCGAACATGCCGCGGCAGCGGCCGCCGGAGCCGCGCTGAGTCTTGAGCTGAGTCCTGAGGGGTGCGCCCGGCGCCGTTGGGGCGGTGTTGGGGCGGTGGCGTGGGCCGCGAGGGCCGGTGGGGGCGTCCCCTAGGCTGGCAAGTCCGTACCAGCCACCGCCTGCCCGCCAGCCAGCCGAACCGGGAGACCCGATCCGTGCCAGTCTCCGACGGACCCGCCGTCACCCGCAGCACCCTGCGCCAGCAGATCGCGGACGCCCTGCGCGACGAGATCCTGGCCGGGCGGCTCTCCCCCGGCCAGGAGTTCACCGTCAAGGAGATCGCCGAGGGGTACGGGGTCTCGGCCACCCCGGTGCGTGAGGCGCTGGTCGACCTGACCGCGCAGGGCCTGCTCGACTCCGCCCAGCACCGCGGCTTCCGGGTGCACGAGTACTCGCTCGCCGACTACCGCTCCATGATCGAGGCCCGCAGCCTCGTCACCGACGGCATCTTCCGCGGCCTCACCGAGAACCCGCCGGACGACCCGCGCGCCCCCGCCGCCCTGGCCGGCGTACGGCGCCGCGGCGAGGAGGCCGCCCGGGCCGCCA
>NZ_WWIA01000780.1 GCF_009870065.1 Streptomyces sp. SID5785
TACGGACACCTGCGCGCCGCCCTCGCGGCCGCGGCCGGCATCACCCCGTAACCCACCCGCACCCGCTCCACCCCGCACAGCAAGGCACACGCACCATGGCCGAAAACAAGAACCGCGACGTGGCGGCCTCGATCCTGCCCCTCGTCGGTGGCGCCGCCAATGTCACCTCCGTGGTCCACTGCATGACCCGGCTCCGGCTGGGTCTCGCGGACCGTTCACTCGTCCAGGACGAGGCGCTCAAGGCCCTGCCCGACGTCATGGGCGTGGTCGAGGACGAGACGTACCAGATCGTGCTCGGCCCGGGGAAGGTCGCCCGGGTCACCCCCGAGTTCGAGCAGCTCGTCGAGGAGGGCCGCGCCGAGGCCCCCGCCGGTGACCCGCACCCGGTCACCGCCGACGAACTCGCCGCCCAGGGAGCCGAGCTGAGGGCCGCCCGGAAGGCCAAGAACGCCACCCCGTTCAAGCTCTTCCTGCGCAGGATCGCCAACATCTTCGTGCCGCTGATCCCGGCCCTGATCGGCTGCGGCATCATCGCCGGGCTCAACGGCCTGCTGATCAACCTGGAGTGGCTGCCCGGCATCACGCCCGCCCTCGGCGCCATCGCCTCCGGGTTCATGGCCCTGATCGCCGTCTTCGTCGGCTACAACACGGCGAAGGAGTTCGGCGGCACCCCGATCCTCGGCGGCGCGGTCGCGGCGATCATCGTCTACGCGGGCGTCGCCAACATCGAGGCGTTCGGCCAGAAGCTCTCCCCCGGACAGGGCGGCGTGCTCGGTGCGCTCGGCGCCGCGGTGCTCGCCGTGTACGTGGAGAAGTGGTGCCGCAAGTGGGTCCCGGAGGCGGTCGACGTCCTGGTGACGCCGACCATCACGGTCCTCGTCTCCGGCCTGGTCACCATCTTCGGCCTGATGTACGTCGCCGGTGAGATCTCCACCGGCATCGGCACGGCGGCCAACTGGCTGCTCGACAACACCGGCGCGTTCGCCGGACTGGTCCTCGGCGGCCTGTTCCTGCCGCTCGTGATGCTCGGCCTGCACCAGGCGCTCATCCCGATCCACACCACCCTCATCGAGCAGCAGGGCTACACGGTCCTGCTCCCGATCCTCGCCATGGCCGGCGCCGGCCAGGTCGGCTGCGCCATCGCCGTCTTCCGCCGCCTGAAGAAGAACCGCTCGATCCGCAACACCATCAAGTCGGCGCTCCCCGCGGGCTTCCTGGGCGTGGGCGAGCCCCTCATCTACGGCGTCTCGCTGCCGCTGGGCCGCCCGTTCATCACGGCGTGCGTGGGCGGTGCGGCGGGCGGCGCCTTCGTCGGACTGTTCTCGATGCTGGGCGACAAGGTCGGCTCGACCGCCATCGGCCCCTCCGGCTGGGCGCTCTTCCCGCTCCTCGACGGCAACAAGGGCCTCGGCACCACCGCCGCGATCTACGGCGGCGGCCTCCTGGTCGGCTACGTCGTCGGCTTCCTCGCCACGTACTTCTTCGGCTTCAGCAAGCAGATGCTGATCGACCTGAACGCCGACGTCGACGCGGGCGAGTCCGCGGACGCCCGCGCCGAGGAGGGCCCCTCCGCCCCGGCCACCCCGGCCACGGCGGGCCCGGCGAAGGAGCCCGCGCAGGTCTGACCGCCGCGCATCTCTGTCACCACCACACCCGCCTCCGCGGCAGCACAGCCCGGGACCAGGTCCGACCTGGTCCCGGGCTGTGCCCGTTTGCCGGGGCAGCCCACCCTGACGTACGGTTTTCTGTACGTACAGCATTCCGTACATGTCACCAGGGTCGCGAGGAGGCCACCTATGCGCACCATGACCTACACCGAGTCCCGGGCGAAGTACGCGGAGACACTGAACGCGGTCATCGACGACCGCGAGGAAGTGATAGTGACGCGCGCGGGCCGGGAGCCGGTCGTCATCGTGGCACTGGACGAGTACGAGTCCCTCAAGGAGACGGCCTACCTCCTGCGCAGCCCGGAGAACGCCAGGCGGCTCCTCGCCTCCATCGACCGCCTGGAGAACGGCGGTGGCGAGGTCAGGGAGCTCGACGAGTGAAGTTCGTCTTCGACGAGGACAGCTGGGCCGACTACCTGTGGTGGCAGACCCAGGACCGCAAAGTACTCAAGCGGATCAACGCACTCCTTCAGGACATCGCCCGCAACGGCAATGAAGGCATCGGCAAACCGGAGCCCCTGAAGCACGGTTTCCACGGCTACTGGTCCCGGCGGATCACCGACGAGCACCGCCTGATCTACAAGGTCACCGACGACGAGATCCGCGTCGCGGCCTGCCGTTACCACTACGCGCCCTGACCCGTCCGGCCCCGCCGGGCCCGTCGTCCGGGGGGCGTCGACGGACATGCGCGGCCGGCGCCCCGGGCGCATCCTGGCCTCATGGCTGAGAGCACGTTTTCGAAGATCTCGTGGACCGAGTTCCGCCCCGACCAGCGGCGGCTCACCGTCGGCGCGGCCCTGACCGGCCTCGGCATGCTCACCGCCGCGGCGGGTGTCGGGGTGCTCGTGTTCGAGCTGGCCCGCGCCGGGCGCACCTGGACGGGCAGCTGGGAGACGCCGCCGGCGGAGCTCGCCCAGCGGGCCCTGCACCAGGCCCAGGCGGCCGCACAGAGCGCCGCCCAGGCGGGCCGGGACACCTGGCAGACCTACCAGGAGTCCAGCGCCCCGTGAGCGGTGCGGGGCGCACCGCGCCCCGCACACGCCGGTGGGCGGCACCCCCCGCAGGGGATGCCGCCCACCGTCACAGACTGCTCCGAACCGGGAACCGGCTCAGAAGTCCATGTCACCGCCCGGCATGCCGCCCGGAGCGCCCGCGGCAGCGGCCTTCTCCGGCTTGTCGGCGATGACGGCCTCGGTGGTGAGGAACAGCGCGGCGATGGACGCGGCGTTCTGCAGCGCGGAACGCGTGACCTTCGCCGGGTCGAGGATGCCCTCGGCGATCATGTCGACGTACTCGCCGGTCGCGGCGTTCAGGCCGTTGCCGACGGGCAGGTTGCGGACCTTCTCCACGACGACGCCACCCTCGAGACCACCGTTGACGGCGATCTGCTTGAGCGGGGCCTCGAGCGCGAGCTTCACGGCGTTGGCGCCGGTCGCCTCGTCGCCGTCGAGCTCGAGCTTCTCGAAGACCGCGGAGGCCTGGAGCAGGGCGACGCCACCACCGGCGACGATGCCCTCCTCGACGGCCGCCTTCGCGTTGCGCACGGCGTCCTCGATGCGGTGCTTGCGCTCCTTGAGCTCGACCTCGGTCGCGGCACCGGCCTTGATGACCGCAACACCGCCGGCGAGCTTCGCCAGGCGCTCCTGCAGCTTCTCGCGGTCGTAGTCGCTGTCCGAGTTCTCGATCTCGGCACGGATCTGGTTGACGCGACCCTGGACCTGGTCGCTCTCACCGGCGCCGTCGACGATCGTCGTCTCGTCCTTGGTGATGACGACCTTGCGGGCGCGGCCGAGCAGGTCGAGACCGGCGTTCTCCAGCTTGAGGCCGACCTCCTCGGAGATGACGGTGCCGCCCGTGAGGATGGCGATGTCACCGAGCATGGCCTTGCGGCGGTCGCCGAAGCCCGGGGCCTTGACGGCGACGGACTTGAAGGTGCCACGGATCTTGTTGACGACCAGCGTGGACAGGGCCTCGCCCTCGACGTCCTCGGCGATGATCAGCAGCGGCTTGCCCGACTGCATGACCTTCTCCAGGAGCGGAAGGAGGTCCTTCACGTTGGAGATCTTGGAGTTGACGATCAGGATGTACGGGTCGTCGAGGGACGACTCCATGCGCTCCATGTCGGTGGCGAAGTACGCCGAGATGTAGCCCTTGTCGAAGCGCATGCCCTCGGTGAGCTCGAGCTCCAGACCGAAGGTCTGGGACTCCTCGACCGTGATGACGCCTTCCTTGCCGACCTTGTCCATGGCCTCGGCGATGAGCTCGCCGATCTGGGTGTCGGCGGCGGAGATGGAGGCCGTGGAAGCGATCTGCTCCTTGGTCTCGACATCCTTCGCCTGCTCCAGGAGGGCGGCGGAGACGGCCTCGACGGCCTTCTCGATGCCACGCTTCAGGGCCATCGGGTTGGCACCCGCGGCCACGTTGCGCAGGCCCTCGCGGACCAGCGCCTGGGCGAGGACGGTCGCGGTCGTCGTGCCGTCACCGGCGACGTCGTCCGTCTTCTTCGCGACCTCCTTGACCAGCTCGGCGCCGATCTTCTCGTACGGGTCCTCGAGCTCGATCTCCTTGGCGATGGACACACCATCGTTGGTGATCGTGGGGGCGCCCCACTTCTTCTCGAGGACGACGTTGCGACCCTTGGGGCCCAGGGTCACCTTGACGGCGTCGGCGAGCTGGTTCATGCCGCGCTCGAGGCCGCGCCGTGCCTCCTCGTCGAACGCGATGATCTTGGCCATGTGAAGTGGTCCTCCCGGACAGGGGTGGAAAAGCAAACGGACCGTGCTGGTGCCCGCGACGGACGGCCTGCGCGCCTTGTGGTTCCTTGCCCCACCCGGCCCGCGGGCCTCACCGACCCGATCCAGGTCTAGAGGTGCTGCCTGTCACTCTCACTCGGAGAGTGCTAAGCCCAATGATTAGCACTCGCCCCCTGCGAGTGCAAGGCAGTCCGACAAAAGCGCAGGTGGGCAGCACGAAGGGCCCGTGCCCCGTTGACCGGGACCCGGACCCTTCGTGGACGTACGAAGCTTGCAGTCAGACGCGCGCGCTTCAGCCGGCGGCAAGCCGAACCATGTCGGCCTGCGGCCCCTTCTGGCCCTGCGAGATCTCGAACTCGACCCGCTGACCCTCTTCCAGGGTGCGGTAGCCGTCCATCTGAATCGCGCTGTAGTGGACGAATACATCCGCACCACCGTCGACCGCGATGAAGCCGTACCCCTTCTCCGCGTTGAACCACTTGACGGTGCCCTGAGCCATGCCTAACTCCCCTATTACTGGCCCTTGCACAGGACCGCACTTCGCGGGCCCGGGTCAGACCTCACCCCCCATTGGTTGGGGGTGTGCGCCGGAACGCGTCGACCGCGGCTGAATGTATCTGCCCAACTGCCGTCTGCAACAGGTCAATCGGACGAGAATTCTGGGCACCCGGGAACGGGGAAACCGGGCCAACTCGCCGGATCCCAGGGCAAGTCGGGCCGAACAAATGCCATGAAAGACCCGAATGGGCGGGGCACTTTGGCTGCTTCTCATCGGGCTTCGCGCGAGAACTCATATGCGTCCGTCATGCGCCACGGACGGGAGCGGAGCAGCTTCCCCAACTGTACCCCGCTCAACCATGCAGAATTGCCCCCTCCGCTTCTCTCGCAGAGGGGGCAATTCAGGTAACTCCGGGTAAGTCCGGGAAACCCCGGGACAGATCAGCCGCCGGCGACGGCGGGAATGATCGAGACGCCGGCGCCGTCCGGCGTCGCCGTCTCGAGGCCCTGCTCGAAACGGACGTCGTCGTCGTTGACGTACACGTTCACGAAACGGCGCAGCTTGCCCTGGTCGTCCAGGACGCGGGCGGCGATGCCCGTGTGGTTCTTCTCCAGGTCGGCGATGACATCGGCGAGGGTGGTGCCCTCGGCGGCCACCTCGGCCTGTCCGCCGGTGTAGGTACGGAGGATGGTGGGGATCCGGACGTTGACGCTCATGGAACAGTCACCTCGATCGCGATCACGCTTCGAAACAAAGGGGGGCGGGGCGGAGGACCTACTCGGCGAGTCCGGCGGCCCGGAACGCGTCGAGCGACGGCTTGATGGTCGCGGTGGCCTGGGAGGACTCGGCGACGGCGTCGAGCGTCTTGAGCCCGTCGCCGGTGTTCAGCACGACGGTGGTCAGCGACGGATCGATCAGCCCGGCCTCGACGAGCTTCTTCGTGACGCCGAGCGTCACCCCGCCGGCGGTCTCCGCGAAGATCCCCTCGGTCCGCGCGAGCAGCTTGATCGCGTCGACGACCTGCTCGTCGTTCACGTCCTCCACGGCGCCACCGGTGCGGCGCGCGATGTCGAGGACGTACGGCCCGTCCGCCGGGTTGCCGATGGCCAGCGACTTGGCGATGGTGTCCGGCTTCTGCGGCCGGACGACGTCGTGCCCGCCCTTGTACGCCACCGACACCGGCGAGCAGCCCTCGGCCTGGGCGCCGAAGAGCTTGTACGGCTTGTCCTCGACGAGGCCGAGCTTGATGAGCTCCTGCAGACCCTTGTCGATCTTCGTGAACTGCGAGCCGGACGCGATCGGGATGACCAGCTGGTCCGGCAGCTGCCAGCCCAGCTGCTCGCAGATCTCGTACGCGAGCGTCTTCGAGCCCTCGCCGTAGTACGGCCGGAGGTTCACGTTGACGAAGCCCCAGCCCTCGCCCAGCGGGTCGCCGATGAGCTCGGAGCAGAAGCGGTTCACGTCGTCGTAGTTGCCCTCGATCGCGACGAGCTCACCGCCGTAGACACCGGCCATGACGACCTTGCCCTGCTCCAGGTCGTGCGGGATGAACACGCACGAGCGGAAACCGGCGCGGGCGGCGGCGGCACCGACGGCACCGGCCAGGTTGCCGGTGGAGGAGCACGAGAGGGTGGTGAAACCGAAGGCGCGGGCGGCCTCGATGGCCTGGGCGACGACGCGGTCCTTGAAGGAGTGCGTCGGGTTGCCGGAGTCGTCCTTGACGAACAGCCTGCCCTGCTCGACACCGAGCTCACGGGCCAGGTTGTCGGCCTTGACGAGGTGCGTCCAGCCCGGGTTCAGGTTCGGCTTCTCGGCGACGTCGGCCGGGACGGGCAGCAGCGGCGCGTAGCGCCAGATGTTCGCGGGGCCGGCCTCGATCTGCTTGCGGAGCGCCTCGGGGTCGCCGACGGGAAGGTCGTACGCGACCTCCAGAGGCCCGAAACACTCGACGCACGCGAAGACGGGCCCGAGCGGGAACTTCGTGCCGCACTCACGGCAGGAGAGTCCGGAGGCGGGACCGAGATCCACGGTGGCGGCGTCCTGCGCAGCGGTCTCGTTCGCGGTGGTGCCGGTGGCGACAGTCTGTACAGCCATGAGAGGCGAGGCCCTTTCTCCTCATCTTTCTCACGACGCATCTCGCCGTGAGACGGATTTGGCACCTTCCCTAGCCGGGAGCCTCGCGGACGCATGTCGACGTGCGCACGAGACCGGCTGGAGGGTTGCCGGGGCTTCAACGGGCCGTATCCCTCTGCCCCTCTGGATGAGCGGTATTCGATTGTTGAGCGTGAACCGTCGGCGGTGACCCCGGTATGCGAAGGGCACCGGCCTTGTTCAAGACTGTAACCGAAGGCCTGGGCGCTTGAGATAGTCGTCCGAACCGCGAGATGGATCACAGCGTCCCCGCGTGGACCCGCACAGTGAGGAGCAGCGGACCGTGCTGGAAGAGGTAGAGCGCTGGCTGAGCAGGCGCTCCTGGTCGGTGACGGACCGGCCGCTGCACCGGCTGGTCGCCGCCAAGCGGGCGTCGGGACAGACCGTGAGCGTTGTGCTCCCCGCCCTCGACGAGGAGGCCACGGTCGGCGCGATCGTCACCACGATCCGGCGCGAGCTGATGACCGAGGCCGTGCCGCTCGTCGACGAGCTCGTCGTCGTCGACTCCGGGTCCACGGACCGCACCTCGCAGGTCGCGGCGGCGGCCGGCGCCCGCGTCGTGCACCGCGACGCCGTCCTGCCGCGGATCCCGGCCCGGCCCGGCAAGGGCGAGGTGCTGTGGCGGTCGCTGCTCGTCACCTCCGGGGACGTCGTGTGCTTCGTCGACGCGGACCTCAAGGAGTTCTCGGCGGACTTCGTGTCCGGAATCGTGGGCCCGCTGCTCACCGATCCGGACGTGCACTTCGTGAAGGCGATGTACGACCGCCCGCTCGGCGACGCCATGGGCCAGGGCGGGCGGGTCACCGAGCTCGTCGCGCGCCCCCTGCTGAACCTGCACTGGCCCCGCCTCGCCGGTTTCGTGCAGCCGCTCGGCGGCGAGTACGCGGCCCGCAGGTCCCTGCTCGAACGGCTGCCGTTCCCGGTCGGCTATGGGGTCGAGCTGGGGCTGCTCGTCGACGCGCTGCACACGGTCGGCCTGGACGCGCTCGCCCAGGTCGACGTGGGCGTGCGCCGCCACCGCCACCAGGACGGGCAGGCCCTCGGCCGGATGGCCGCGGCGATCTACCGCACGGCGCAGCTGCGGCTGGCCCGCGGGCATCTGGTGCGGCCGGTGCTGACCCAGTTCGAGCGCGGCGAGAAGGGCTTCGAGCCGCGGACGTACGGGGTGGACACGGAGGAGCGGCCGCCGATGGCCGAGATCGAGGAGTACCGGGCGCGGCGGGTCGCGTGAGGCGGGGGTGCCGCGTGCGCGTTTGAGGGGGTTCGGTGGCGGCTAGCGTGGGCGTATGGCTTCCACTGGTGGTGCTGCTGCTGTCGCCGAGGTTCTCGTCGCGTCCAACCGCGGTCCGGTCTCGTACACCGTCGGCGACGACGGCACGATCGCGGCCCGACGGGGCGGCGGCGGGCTCGTCTCCGCGCTGAGCTCGGTCGACGACAAACTGTGGGTGTGCGCGGCGCTCGGCGACGGCGACCGGGAAGCGGTGCGGCGCGGGGTCACCGAGCCCGGCGTGCGCATGCTGGACATCGCACCGGACGTGCACGCCGACGCGTACAACGGGATCGCGAACTCGGTGCTCTGGTTCGTGCACCACATGCTCTACCAGACCCCCCTCGAACCCTCGTTCGGGAGCGAGTTCCGGCGGCAGTGGGCGGCGTACGAGGAGTACAACCGGGCGTTCGCGCAGGCGCTCGCCGAGGGCGCGGCGCCCGGCGCGGCGGTCGTCGTCCAGGACTACCACCTGGCCCTGGTGCCCGGCATGCTCCGCGAACTGCGCGCGGACCTGCGCATCGGCCACTTCTCGCACACCCCGTGGGCGCCCGTCGACTACGTCCGGATGCTGCCCGACGACATCGCGGAGCAACTCCTGCACGGGATGCTCGGCGCCGACCGGCTGGGCTTCCTGACCCGGCGCTGGGCGGACGCGTTCACCGAGTCCTGTACCCGGATCGTCGGCGGGACCGGCGGGACGCGGATCGGGGTGCACGGACTCGGGGTCGACGCCGCGTTCCTGCGGGAGCGGGCGCACCGGGCGGACGTCGAGGAGCGGCTCGCGGCGCTGCGGGACCAGGTCGGGGCCGGGCGCAGGACCGTGGTCCGGGTCGACCGCACCGAGCTGTCGAAGAACATCGTGCGGGGGCTGCGCGCGTACGAGCTGCTGCTCGAGACCCGGCCTCAGTGGCGCGAGCGGGTCGTGCACCTGGCGTTCGCGTACCCGTCGCGGCAGGACCTCGCGGTGTACCGGGCGTACACGGCAGAGGTGTCCCGGGTCGCGCAGTCCATCAACTCCCGGTTCGGCACGCCGGGTTGGACGCCCGTCGTCCTGCACGTCGAGGACGACTTCGCGCGCTCCCTCGCCGCGTACCGGATGGCCGATGTGGCCCTCGTGAACCCCATCCGCGACGGCATGAACCTCGTCGCGAAGGAGATCCCGCTCATCGCGGAGGGCGGGTGCGCGCTGGTGCTCTCGCGGGAGGCGGGGGCGTACGAGGAGCTGGCGTCCGACGCCCTCGGCGTGAACCCGTACGACGTGTCGGCGACGGCGGAGGCGCTCCATGCGGGCTTGTCCATGCCGGACGAGGAACGCACGGCCCGCTCGGCCCGCCTGGCCGCGGCGGGTTCGGCACTCCCCCCGGCCCGCTGGTTCGAGGAGCAACTGGACGCCCTGCGGCGAGCGTGACCCCGGGCCGTGCGGCGCATGGTCGTCAGTCTCGGTACCAGTCCTCACCGTCGCTGCCGAGCGCGCTGCGCAGGTATTCCTCGAGAGAAGCGGACACCCGTGTGCGACTGTCGGTTTCGTGGTCCCACACGAAGACATTCCCGTCGCGTACAGGATCGCGGACGAAGGCGAACTGATCACCGCCGCCGTTGTCCCCGAAGAACATGAGCGCGTCGAAAGACCGGTAGAGCTCCCGGAACTGCACGTTCTGCCGGAACGCCACGTTCTCGGAGAGGATCTTCGCGGAACTCCAGACGACATCCGTTCCGTAGTCGTCAGTGATCCCGTCGGTCTCGAGGAGGAGTTCGCGCAGAGACGCCGGTACAGCCTGCCCCAGCTGCCGCTCGATGCCGGCCAGGGACGTCTCACCGGCCGGGCCCGTGAGGCCGACGCCCGGGAAGGCCGACGCGATGTCTCGCCACATCGGTTCCTCAGCCTTCGTTCAAGCGCCCCGCCAGGGAGGTCAGGAGGGTGACCACGCCCCCGGGGCCGTCGACCGTGAGGTCCGCTCGGGTCGAGAGCTCGGTGACCTCCTCGCTGCCGCTGCACACCAGCAGCCCGGGCATCCCGTCGGCCCGGAGTTTCTCCACCGCCGCGTACGCGGGCAGGTCGCCGAGGTCGTCCCCGGCGTAGAGGACGGACTCTGCGCCGGTCTCCCGCACGTACTCGGTGAGGGCGACGCCCTTGTCGATGCCGGGCGGGCGGAGTTCGAGGACGAGGCGGCCCGGTTCGACGACGAGGCCGTGCCGCGCGGCCAGCGCGGAGAGCGGGGCGCGCAGCGCCTCGAACGCCCCCTGCGGGTCCGCCGCCCGCCGCGTGTGGACGGCGACGGCCCGCCCCTTCTCCTCCACGTACGTGTCGTGCCACAGGCCGGCCGCCTCCAGCACCCCGGGCAGTTCGGAGCGGACTCCGGCGACCCCGGGGTGCGGCGCGGGCGCGTGCACGGTCCCGGTGACGGCGTCCCAGCGCTCGGCGCCGTAGTGGCCGAGGACGACGAGGTGGTCGAGGCCGGGTACGCCGGCGAAGCCGCCGTGGCGGACGGCGACGCCCGCGGGGCGCCCGGTGACGACGGCGACGGAGGCGACCCGGGGAGCCAGCGCGGCGAGTGCGGCGACGGCGCCGGGGTGGGCGCGCGCCTGTTCGGGGTCGGGGACGATCGGGGCGAGCGTCCCGTCGAAGTCGAGGGCGATGACCGCGCGCTCGGGGCGGGCCAGGAGAGCGGCGAGTCCTGCACGGCCGGCGGCAGTCCGTGGGGCGTCCATGGGCCGACCCTAGAGGGGCGGCCCGGCCCGGCGCACCCCGGCGGTTTCCGGACGCACCGGCGGTCCCGGCCGGATATCGCTCCCGGCAACGTGCGGACGGACCCGGCCGTCACCCCCCGTCGCGGCGATCTCCTACCGCTCCCGGCGGCGCGCCTCCCGCACGCGCCGCAGCCGGTTCACGGTCACCGGCGCGCACGCGAGGGCCCGCTCGTCGTCGATGAGGGCGTTGAGGAGCTGGTAGTAGCGCACGGGGGCCAGGTCGAGCTCCTCGCGTATCGCGCGCTCCTTGGCGCCGGGCGAGGGCCAGCCCCGGCCCTCGAACGCGAGCAGCGCCCGCTCGCGTTCGCCGAGTGTGTCCATGCCCGCCACGCTACTCGGCGGCCTCCGCGGCCGCCGCGTCGTTCTGGATCCGGCCGAGGGTGGCCGCCGCGCTGCCGTTCGGGCCGACGGTGGTGCCGATCTGCTTCTTGATCTCGGCGCTGACCTCGGGCCAGGAGGTCTTGTTGGCCGGGTAGTAGGTGGCGCCGGCCAGTTCGTCGATGAAGGGGGCGAGCGCCTTGTCCTGCGGCGCGGCCTTCATGACGTCGGAGGCGGAGACGGTGACGGGGGCGACCGTGTACTCGCGGGAGAAGTCGAGGACGTTCTTCTCGCTGTAGACGTAGTCGAGGAAGGAGCCGACCTGCTTGGCGTGGCCGCCCTGCTTGAAGGCCATCATCCAGTCGGTGACGCCCATGCGGCTCTTGGGGGTGCCGTCGGGTCCGGGGACGGCGACGTCGCCGTAGTCGAGCCCCTTGGCCTTGGCCATGTTGATCAGCGTGGGGTGCCCGGAGAGCATGCCGACGTCGCCGTCGGCGAAGGCCTTGAAGGCGGGCGTGCGGTTGAGCCGGGCGGGCGCGGTGGGGCCGGTGAGGCCGGGGGTGACGAGGTCTTCTTTCAGCCAGTTCAGGGCGTGGATGTTCTGCTGGGTGTCGATCGAGTAGGCGCCGACGTTGTCGGTGTACCCGCCGCCGTTGCTGAGCATCCAGATGAGGGTCTCGGCCTGGGCCTCCTCGCCGCCGAGCGGCAGCGCGAAGGGGTAGGTGACGCCCTGGGCCTTGAGCGCGCGGGCGGCGGAGACCAGCTGGGACCAGGTCTTCGGCGGCTCGATGTCGGCCTTCTCGAAGAGGTCCTTGTTGTAGAAGAGGCGGCGCGTGGAGGCGGCGAACGGCATGCCGTACTGGGTACCGCCGACCTCTCCGGCCTTGCTCATCTCGCCGACGAAGTCGGCCTGGACCGGCACGGAGAGCAGCTGGGAGACGGGGTAGAGCTTCCCGGCGGCCGCGTAGTCGGCGTACGCGCCGACCTGGGCCATGTCGGGCGCCTTGCCGGCGTCGACCATCTCCTTGACCTTGCGGTCGACGTCTTCCCAGGAGTAGACCACTACGTCGACCTTGGTGTCGGGGTGGTCCTTCTCGTACGCGTCCGCGAGCGCGTCCCAGTACTTCTGCGAGCTGTTGTCCGCCGAATCGCCGTAGTCCGCGGCCACGAGCTTGAGCGTCACGTCACCGGAACCACTGCTTCCGCAGCCGGTGAGCAGCGACGACGCGATCACCACGCCCAGCGCCGCCGTCGCGGTGAGAGCCGTCCTCCCCTTGCGCACTGCCGAACCCACCCCTGCTCGCCGCCGGCCCCGGGTCTCTCCCACGGCCCAAAGGGAAGGTCTACACCACGGGCGGGCCGAAGCGGAAACGGGCGTTCGAACAGCGGCCGTGCGCACGTCTTTCAGACCGGCCCCGGGCCGCCGGCCCTCCGCTTCCGGACCACCGCGATCCCGGAACACCCGCGACCGGTACCCCTAGTGGACTAGACCTCTCATGGGTCGACGCGCGAGACTGTCCCCCGTGAGACATGTCATCGCCCTGGACGTGGGCGGCACCGGGATGAAGGCCGCCCTGGTCGGGGCGGACGGCACGCTGCTGCACCAGGCGCGCCGGGCCACCGAGCGCGAGCGCGGCGCCGACGCGGTCGTCGAGACGATCCTCGGCTTCGCCGCCGAGCTGCGCGCGTACGGCGAGGAGCACTACGGCGAGCCCGCGGTGGCCGCCGGCGTGGCCGTGCCCGGCGTCGTCGACGAGGCGCACGGCATCGCCCTGTTCGCCGCGAACCTGGGCTGGCGCGACGTCCCGATGCGCACCCTGCTCAGCGAGCGCCTCGGCGGCATCCCGGTCGCCCTCGGCCACGACGTGCGCACCGGCGGGCTCGGCGAGGGCCGGCTGGGCGCGGGCCGTGACGCCGACCGCTTCCTGTTCCTGCCGCTGGGCACCGGGATCGCCGGGGCCATCGGCATCGAGGGCCGCATAGAGCCGGGCGCGCACGGCGCCGCGGGCGAGATCGGCCATGTCATCGTGCGGCCCGGCGGGTTGCCGTGCGGCTGCGGGCAGCACGGCTGCCTGGAGCGGTACGCCTCCGCCTCGGCCGTGACCCTGGCCTGGCAGGCCGCGAGCGGCGACGACCGGGCCACCGCGGCGGACTGCGCCCGTGCGGTGGACGCGGGCGACCCGGCCGCCGCCCGCGTCTGGCAGGACGCCGTGGACGCGCTCGCGGACGGCCTGGTGCTCGCTCTCACTCTGCTGGACCCGCGCACCCTGATCATCGGTGGCGGTCTCGCCGAGGCCGGGGAAACCTTGTTCACACCCCTGCGGGCCGCGGTCGCCGAACGCGTCACGTTCCAGTCGCTCCCCACGATCGTCCCGGCCGTCCTCGGGGACACCGCCGGATGCCTGGGCGCGGGACTCCTCGCCTGGGACCTGCTCGCCGCCGAGCACCACACGACGGACAACACGGAGGTAACCGCCTGATGGCCACAGCAAAGGTGCTCGCCGGTGCCCGGGTGGTACTGCCCACCGGGACCGTCGACGACGGCCGCGTCATCGTCGACGGACCGCGCATCGCGGGGAGCGCTCCCGCCGACGCCCCGGTCGTCGACCTGTCCGGGCACTGGGTCGTGCCCGGCTTCGTCGACATCCACAACCACGGCGGCGGCGGTGCGTCCTTCACCTCCGGCACCGTCGACGAGGTGCTCAAGGGCGTCCACACCCACCGCCTGCACGGCACCACGACGGTCGTCACGTCCCTCGTGACCGGCGACATGGACTTCCTGGCCCGGCGGGCCGGCATCCTGGCCGAGCTGGCCGAGCAGGGCGAGATCGCGGGCATCCACTTCGAGGGCCCGTTCATCTCCCCGTGCCGCAAGGGCGCCCACGACGAGACGCTGCTGCGCGACCCGGACCCGGCCGAGGTGCGCAAGCTGATCGACGCCGCGCGCGGACAGGCCCGCATGGTCACGCTCGCCACCGAGCTGCCGGGCGGCATCGAATCGGTCCGGCTGCTGGCCGAGCACGGCGTGATCGCGGCGATCGGGCACACCGACGCCACGTACGAGCAGACGGTCGAGGCGATCGACGCGGGCGCCACCGTCGCCACCCACCTCTACAACGCGATGCCGGGGCTCGGTCACCGCGCCCCCGGCCCGATCGCCGCGCTCCTGGAGGACGAGCGGATCACCGTCGAGCTGATCAACGACGGCACGCATCTGCACCCGGCCTCGCTGGAGCTGGCGTTCCATCACAAGGGCGCCGACAAGGTCGCGTTCATCACCGACGCGATGGACGCGGCGGGCTTCGGCGACGGCCGCTACATGCTCGGCCCGCTGGAGGTCGAGGTGTCGGACAGCGTGGCGCGGCTCGTCGAGGGCGGCTCCATCGCGGGCTCGACCCTGACCCTGGACCGCGCGTTCAAGCGGGCCGCGACCGTCGACCGGCTGCCGGTCGAGGACATCGTCCGCGCGCTCTCCGCGAACCCGGCCCGGCTGCTCGGCGTGCAGGACACGGTGGGCTCCCTGGAGCCCGGCAAGGACGCCGACCTGGTCGTCCTGGACGAGGCGTTCGACCTCAAGGGCGTGATGCGCAAGGGCGAGTGGCTGGTCCGGCCCGAACTGGCCTGACATCGTTGTTCGTTCAACCGGCGGTGGGTCCGGACCGCACTCGGGTCTGGGCCTACCGCCGCGACTTTGGCATGATCAGCCCCCGTCACTGAAAGTACGCACGGCATGTGCGGGTAACCCTCGGGGGGTGAGGTCAAGTGATCCTCACGGTCACGCTGAACACGGCACTCGACATCACGTACCGCGTCAAGGCGCTGCGCCCGCACGCCTCGCACCGGGTCACGGAGGTCACCGAACGCCCCGGCGGCAAGGGGCTCAACGTGGCCCGGGTGCTCGCCGCCCTCGGGCACGAGACGACCGTGACGGGCTTCGCCGGCGGTGACACCGGCCGCACGCTCCGGGACGCCCTGCGCGGCGAGGAGCGGGTGCGGGACGCGCTGGTCCCGGTCGGCGGCGCCACCCGGCGCACGATCGCCGTCGTCGACACCGCCACCGGGGACACGACCCAGCTGAACGAGCCGGGGCCGCTGGTCACCCCCGCCGAGTGGGCGGCCTTCCAGGAGTCCTACGAGCGGCTGCTGCGCTCCGCGTCCGCGGTCGCCCTGTGCGGCAGCCTGCCGCCGGGCGTCCCGGTCGGCGCCTACGCCACCCTCGTCCGCGCCGCGCGCGCCGTCTCGGTACCGGTGCTCCTGGACACCAGCGGGGAGCCGCTGCGCCGCGGCATCGCGGCCCGTCCGGACGTGGTGAAGCCGAACGCGGACGAGCTGGCCGAGCTGACCGGCTCGCACGAGCCGCTCGGTGCCATGAAGGACGCCCGCAGACGCGGCGCCCACGCCGTCGTCGCGTCGCTGGGCGCCGAGGGCCTGGTCGCCCTCACCCCGGAGGGCGAGTGGCGCGTCCCGGCCCCCGACCGGCTGTCCGGCAATCCGACGGGCGCGGGCGACTCCGCTGTCGCGGGGCTGCTGAGCGCCGCCGCGGAGGGGCTGCCCTGGCCGGACCGGCTGTCCCGCGCCGTCGCGCTGTCCGCGGCGACGGTGGTGGCGCCGGTCGCGGGCGAGTTCGACCGCGCGACCTACGAGGACCTCGTGTCCAAGATCACAGTGAAGTAGGTCAGTCCTCGGTCAGTTCTTGGTCAGCCAGAACCGGTCGAAGTTGGCGTTGCACTGGTTGCCCGCGTCACAGGAGATCGTGATCGCGTTCGTCCCCTTGGTGAGCTGGATGAGGGCCCAGGTGTTGGTCCAGCCCTTCTCCCAGTCGCCCTCCTTCGCGTGGGCGAAGTTCTCCATGTTCAGCGGCCGCTGCTGCTTGGTGCCGTTGACGTCGATCGTCGCGTCGGAGTCCTTGCCCGGGACGCCGTAGTCGACGTGCAGCTTGTACTGGCCGTCCTTCGGGATGCCGCTGACGGTCCAGGTCAGGGCGGCGCCCTGCTTGGTGAAGCCGGCGACGTACTGGCCGCCGTCCGCCTTCGCGCCCTTGACCGCGGCGGAGATCGAGGTGCCGCCGGCCAGCGTGAGCTTCTTCGCGTCCGTCCTCGGCAGCTCCGCGGGCGCCGCGGAGGCCGACTGCGACGGCTCCTTGCTCGGCTCGACGCTCTGCGCGGGCCCGTCCGACGGGGCACCGCCCGCGTCGTCGCCCTGGTCGTCGCCGCCCTGGCCCAGCATCGCGATGCCGATGCCGATGACGACGGCGGCCACGACGGCGACCGCGCCGATCAGCAGCGCCTTCGTGTTCGGACCGCCGGAGCCGCGGCCGCCGGAGCGCCCGCGCGAGGGGGCCTGCGGCGGGCCGGGCTGCGCGGGGCCGCCGGGCAGCGTCTCGGGCGCCTGGTAGTGCGCGTTCGGCTGGTTGTACCCGCCGGTCCTGCCGTACGTGCCCGGCTGCTGCTGGTACGCGGCGGTCTGCTGCTGCGTCGGCACCTGCTGGCCGTACTGGCGCTCGCCGACCGCGCGGACCTGGTTGTACGAGGTGCGGGGGGTGCGGGCGTTCGGGTAGCCGTAGCCGCCCCCGCCGCCCTCCGGCGGGGTCGCCCCGGCCGCCTGGCCGTCGGCGTACAGATAGCCGAACGGGTCGTCGCCCTCGGGCGTGGTGTTCGCGCCGTTGTTGCCGGGCGCCATCCCTGATCACTCCCTACACGTGTGCTTACCGGGGCGAGCGTACCCGGTGTGCGGGGCCCCCAGGCGTGGCCTTGACCTCACCGAGACCGCCGGGAGCGGGCTCGCGCAGGTCACCCGGCCCGGCGGTGCTGCTTGGCACGTGATCTTTTCTCCACGTACATCCGCTGGTCCGCGGACTGCAGTACTTCCTCCGCCGTCATGCCGCAGTGCGCCCAGCCGATGCCGAAGCTGGCGCCCACGCGCACGGCCCGGCCGTCCACCCGGATCGGCGGGATGATCGCGTTCCGCAGGCGGACCGCGAGGTCCTCGGCGTCGGCCCGGCCGAGCCCGTCGGCGAGGACCACGAACTCGTCGCCGCCGAGCCGGGCCACCGTGTCCCCGTCCCGGACCCCGCTGGTCAGGCGGCGGGCCACCTCGATGAGGACGGCGTCGCCCGCGTTGTGCCCGAAGCGGTCGTTGATCGACTTGAAGCCGTCGAGGTCGCAGAAGAGGACGGCGAGACCCTTCGTGCCGTCGTCGACGCCCTCGCCGTCCGGGGCGACGACGTGCACGTGGTGGTCGAAGCCGCCCGTGAGGGCGGTGCCGCCGTAGAGCCCGGACTCGTGCGGGACGACCGCGCCGAAGTCGAAGCCGTGCCCG
Source organism: Streptomyces sp. SID5785 (assembly GCF_009870065.1). Classification (GTDB taxonomy): domain Bacteria; phylum Actinomycetota; class Actinomycetes; order Streptomycetales; family Streptomycetaceae; genus Streptomyces. The sequence continues at coordinate 17,725 of NZ_WWIA01000780.1, forward strand.
TTGGAGTCGGTCGCCGCCGGGGCCCGCCGGTCCCCGTACGCCGCGTCCAGGGAGTCGACGGCGCTGGGCCGGCCCTCCAGCGGGCGGATGCACAGCCGGGCGGACAGCCGGGAGCGCAGCTCCGCCGAGTTGGGCAGGCCGGTCAGCGAGTCGTGCGAGGCGCGGTGGGCGAGCTGCACCTCGCGGCGCTTGCGCTCCTCGATGTCCTCGACGTGGGTGAGCAGGAAGCGCGGCCCGTCGGCGGCGTCGGCCACCACCGAGTTGCGCAGCGAGACCCAGACGTAGGTGCCGTCGCGGCGGGCCAGCCGCAGCTCGGCGCGGCCGCCCTCGGCGGAGGTGCGCAGCAGGGTGCCGATGTCCTCGGGGTGCACGAGGTCGGAGAAGGAGTAGCGGCGCATCGCGGAGGCGGTGCGGCCGAGGAGGCGGCACAGCGCGTCGTTGGCCCGCAGGATCCGGCCGTGCTGGTCGCCGCCCATCTCGGCGATGGCCATGCCGGACGGCGCGTACTCGAAGGCCTGCCGGAAGCTCTCCTCGCTGGCGCGCAGGGCCTGCTGCTCGCGCTCGAGGCGGACCAGGGCGCGCTGCATGTTGGCCCGCAGGCGGGCGTTGCTGATCGCGATGGCGGCCTGGAAGGCGTACATCTGGAGGGCTTCCCGGCCCCAGGCGCCGGGCCGCCGCCCGTTGCGCGGGCGGTCCACGGAGATGACGCCGAGCAGCTCGCCGCCTGCGGCGCCGGTCGCGTAGAGCGGGGCGAAGAGCCGGTCGGAGGGGTGCCACTCGTCCTCGAAGCGGGGCGGGGGGCCGTCGGTGAACCACTGGGGCACGTCGTCCTCGTCCAGGACCCAGCCCTCGGTGTGCGGGATGAAGCGCAGATCGCCCCAGGCCTCGCCCATGGCGAGGCGGCGGTCCCAGGACTCGCGGGAGCCGACGCGGCCGGTGATCAGGGCCTCGGCCGCGGAGTTGCCGGCGAAGGCGGCGACGACGAGGTTGCCGTCGCCCTGGACCAGGTTCACGCAGGCCAGTTCGTACCCGAGCCCGCTGACGACTCCGTCGGCGACGGTCTGCAGGGTGTCGGCCAGGCTGCGGGCGGTGTTCATGTCCGCCATGACCTGGTGCAGCTGACGCAGGGTCGCAAGACGGACGTAGGGCTCCGACTCGGTCTCCATGCTCAGCTCTCCCCGAGACCTCGACAGCACTCCAGAATCTGATCGGCTCAGTTCATCCGCACGTGCAGCAGCACGTTCGTTTCTTCTCAGTGTCGACCGCCACTGAATCACAGGGTGCAGCTCACCCGGTACACAGGGTCAACAAAAAGGGCGCCCTGTGACTCAAGTCACAAGAGGTGCGGGCGGGTTGGGAACCGGCCCGTGCGCTGGTCGGGGCGTGGAACGGAGCTCGGCGTTCCGCCGGGAGTCCTAGGACCGGTCTCCGCCGTCGGCCCGATGCGGGACGCCACGGGCCGCGACTAGCGTCGTACGCGTGTTGAAGACTCCCCCTGCCGCACCCGTACCGCCCGCCACGCCCGCTTCCCGGGTCCCGGCCGCCCCCGCCGGGCATCCTGAGGGAGTGAGCAACGACGAGTTCCGCGCCGCCCTGTCCCGACTGTCCGCCGGCGTCGTCCTGCTGACCTCGCACGAACCCGCGCTCGACCCCGACGGGCCGGCCGGCGAGGACGCCGGCATGACGGCGACCGCCTTCATGTCCGTCTCCCTCGACCCGCCGCTCGTCCTCGTCTCCCTGCGCAACGGGTCCCGGATGGACGACCTCCTCGACGAACAGCCCCTGTGGGCGGTGTCGATCCTCGCCGAGTCCCAGAGCCACATCGCCGGCCGCTTCGCCATGAAGGGCCGCATCAGCGACCGGCTCCTCTTCGAGGACATCCCCTATGTACGGGGCGAGCACACGGGCGCTCCGCTGGTGGGCGGGGCGCTCGCCACGCTGGAGTGCCGGACGGAGCGGACCGTCGCCGCCGGGGATCACACGCTGGTGATCGGGCGGGTCCTCGGGGCGGCGCTGCCCAGCGCCGAGGGGGGTCCGCTGATGTACTTCCGGGGGCGGTACCGGCACCTGGGCTGAGGCGGGGCGCTCCGCCGCGGGGGGCGCGGGTCCTGTCGCCGGGTGCGGGCCGGTGGGGGCTGGTCGCGCAGTTCCCCGCGCCCC
>NZ_WWIA01000781.1 GCF_009870065.1 Streptomyces sp. SID5785
TACGGAACGTCCAGTGAAGGAGACGGCGCAGGCCAACTAGGGTGCCGCCCATGAACGACCACCCCGCCCCCGCGCACCCCGCACCCCCCGCCTCTTTCGCCGTCCACGTCCCCGACGCCGCGTTGGAGCCTGAGCCCCTCGACCCGGCACAGATCGTCTCGGGCACCCCGGAGGTCACCGGCACGGTGCTGTGGGAGTCAGCCGACGGCAAGCAGCTCCGCGGCATCTGGCAGATCACCCCGGGCGTGGTCACCGACACGGAGGCGAACGAACTGTTCGTCGTCGTCAGCGGCCGCGCCACCGTCGAGGTGGAAGGCGGCGACACTCTCGAACTGGGCCCCGGCACGGCCGCCGTCCTGCGCGAGGGCGACCGGACGACCTGGACCGTCCACGAGACGCTGCGGAAGGCCTACCACATCACGCTGGGCTGACTCGTCATCACGCTGGGCCGACCCGTCTCGTGAACAGCGCGAGCGCCCCGAGCGGCACCAGCAGACAGGCCGCCGCCAGGTTCAGCCACGCATAGCTCGCCGTCGCCACCACGAGACCGGCCGCGGCCCCGCCGACCCCCGCGGCCAGGCTCGTCGTCAGGTCCGACAGGCCCTGCGCGGCGGCGCGCGCGGCCTGCGGCACCGAGTCCGTCAGCAGCGCGGACCCGGCGACGAGCCCCGCCGACCAGCCGAGCCCGAGCACGAACAGCCCGGCCGCGCTGCGCACATGGCTGCCACCGGCGGTCCCCGCGAGCATCGCGGCGCAGGCCAGCAGCGCGACGGCGAGCCCGATCACGCTCAGCCTCCCGAAACGGTCCGCGAGCCGCCCCATCACCGGCGAGAACGCGTACATCCCGGCGATGTGCCCACTGATGACGAGCCCGATCAGCTGGATCCCGGCGCCGTGGTGCTCCAGGTCGACGGGGGTCATCGACATGACGGAGACCATCGCCGTGTGCGACACGGCGACCGCGACGAGCGCGAGCCGGGCACGCGGCGACGCGGACACCGCCGCGATCCCCGCCCGCAGCGAACGGGCCTCGGCCGCCTGCTCCTCCGCCGGGGCCAGGGCCCGGGCGGTCAGCAGAGGGTCGGGTCTGAGCAGCAGGTGCACGATGACCGCGGAGACCAGGAACACCCCGGCCGCCCACACGAACGGTCCCGACTCCTCGGGTATGCCGAGCCCGGTGACGCTGCGGCCGGCGGGCGCCGCGATGTTCGGCCCGAGGACCGCGCCGATCGTCGTCGCCCACACCACGGTCGAGATGGAGCGGGCCCGCCGGTCCGCCGGGGCGAGGTCGGCCGCCGCGTAGCGCGCCTGCAGATTGGCCGAGGACGCGGCACCGAACCCGGCGAGGCCCACGAGCAGCAGCGGGAAGTTCCCGAGCGTGGCGGCGACGACGGTGAGGACCGCGCCGGCCGCGCCGACCAGGTAGGCGAGGACGAGCCCGGCCCGCCGCCCGCGCGCGTTCATCAGTGCGGCCAGCGGCATCGACAGCAGCGCCGTCCCCACCACGCTCGCGGTCGAGGCGAGCCCGGACAGCGCCTCGTCGCCGCTCACCTTTTTGGCGAGGACGGCGGCCAGCGCGATTCCGGTGGCCGTGCCGAGCCCGCCGAGTATCTGGGACACGACCAGGACCCGCTGAGTGCGCCGCTGCACGGCCTCACTCGCGACGGCCTCACGCACCCCGGAGTCGGCCACCCCGGCCTCACTCACCCCGGAGCCAGCGACCCCGGAGTCGGCGACCGCGGAGTCGGCCATCACGACGTCGGCCACCGGCCCACTCACGACAGCGGGGCTCACCGCGGGGGAACTCACCACAGCCTCAGCCGTCACCGAGCTGCCGCTCGCCACGACGTCACCCGCCACGACCTGCCCCGGCGCGACGTCACGCCCCCCGGCGTCGCCCGCCGCCCCCGCAGGCCTCTCACCCCCAGGTCCTTCACCCTCAGGCGTCACACTCGCGCCCAATCCACCCACCCCCACGCCACCTCGCCGATCACACTCCGCCCCGCCCCGGGGACCCTCTCAGAACAGCGGCTCGGGCAACACCCCTTCGAGCGCGAGCAGCCTGCGCTTCGTCTCGAGGCCGCCCCCGAACCCGCCGATGCCCCCGTCGCGCTCCACGACCCGGTGGCACGGCACCACGACCGGCAGCGGATTCGACCCCATGGCCGCGCCGACCGCCTGCGCCGCGCCGGGCTGGCCGACTCGGCGGGCCAGATCCCCGTAGCCCACGACCGATCCGTACGGCACACCGGTGGCCAGCTCGCGCAGCACCTCACGGTTGAACCCCGCGCTGAGCGACCAGTCGAGCGGCAGGTCGAAGTCGTGGCGGCGCCCCGCGAAGTAGTCCGCGAGCTGCCGTCTCGGCTCGGCGAGCCGAGACGAGTCCGGGGCCTCGACGGGCGCGGAGCCGAAGCGGGCCGCGAGCCGCTCGAGCACCTTGTCCCGCACGGTGTCGGTGGCGTGGAAGCCGACGGTCACGAGCCCCTCGTCCGTCGCGGCGAGCAGCAGCGGTCCGATGTCGCTGCCCACCACGGCCCACACGACCCGTGCGCGGTCGTCCGGCCCGCTCTGCTCCTGCCCAGTGGCGTTCATGCCGACCACCGTACGGCCGGGCACTGACAATGCCCGGCCGTGCGGTCCCCGGTGCCCCGTGATCAGGCCGGAGTGCGGTCGGGAGCCGGTGTCAGCGGGCGAGCACGCCCACGGCGTCGCGCACCACGTCGGGGGTGTTCGTGATGATCCCGTCGACCCCGTAGCCGACGACCCGCTCCGCGGTCGCCGCGTCGTTCACGGTCCAGGTGAAGACCTCGAGCGGCTTGCCGTGCGGTCCCTTGAGCGCGTGCACGGAATCGACGTAGGAGCCGGAGATCGTCGTGTACGAGGGATTGATCTGGTCCGCGAACTTCGCGTAGGCGGGCAGTTCCGCCACGGCGGGCGTGCCGAGGAAGCCGGTCTTGATGTCCGGCCGGCGCTGGTGGACGGTCTTCACGCTGTCGGCGCTGAAGCTCTGGACGATCAGCCGGTGCTTGACCCGACTGTGGCGCAGCCAGCCGTCGCGGCCCAGCTGACGGAGGATCTGGTCCTCGATGCCGGGGTACAGCTCCGGCGACTTGATCTCCATGAGCAGCCGCTGGTGGTTGTGCTCGACGCGCTCCAGGTACTGGTGGAGCGTCGGGATGCGCGCGCCGGTGAACTCGGCGCCCTTCCAGCTGCCCGCGTCCAGCTTCGCGATCTCTGCCGCCGTGAAGTCCTTCACGTTCCACGGGGCGCGGTCGGGGAACACCTGCTCGACGTTCGTGGTGCGCGACAGGGTGGTGTCGTGGATGACGACGAGTGCGCCGTCCTTGGTGCGCTGCACGTCGTTCTCGACCCAGGTGATTCCGAGGTCGTCGGCCTGGTCGACGGCTTCCAGGGTGTTCTCGGGGGCGTATGCGGAGGCGCCCCGGTGCGCGACGACCACCTGCCTGTCGTGTCCGGCGGCGGCCTGGGCGGTGCCGGGCAGGACCAGGACGCCGATGACGAGGGATCCCGTCACCGAGGTGAGTGCGGCTGCTGCGCGTGCGTACACGTCTGCTCCTCATGCGTCGTGACATCACGGACTCGCATGAGACTGACACCGTGGGACCAACGCCAAACAGGCGCAGGATGGTCACCGGTTGAACGGAGTTACCCAACTGCGACCGACCCCGCCGTCGAAGCAGCAGGTCTTTGCCGGAAAATCGTTCGCACGTTCCTGTGCTGGTCTTAGTCTCTGCCCCAACCACGGTCACCCTGGTGGCCGTTGGCAGAGGGGGAACATGAACGACATGTAGGAACAAAAAGGGCGGAAGGGCTGCGTTGTATGCAGGGCACGGTTGACGGCTTCAGTTACGGACTCGTCACCCCGGTTGTGGCTTTTCTCATGGCCTGTCTGGGGGGCGCGCTCGGCCTGCGCTGCACCACCAGATCCCTCCATGTGGCGCACACCTGGCGGGTCGGCTGGCTCGCCCTCGGCTCCGCCGCCATCGGCTCCGGCATCTGGACGATGCACTTCATCGCCATGATGGGCTTCACCGTCCACGGTGTGCCCATCCACTACGACAAGGCGACGACGTTCGCGAGCCTCGGCGTCGCCATCGTCATGGTGGGCGTCGGCGTCTTCATCGTCGGCTACAAGGGCGCCACGGGGCCGGCCCTGTTCACCGGAGGCACGGTCACCGGCCTGGGCGTCGCCTCGATGCACTACCTCGGCATGGCCGGAATACGGCTCCACGGGACGCTGCAGTACAACACCTTCACCGTGGTCGCCTCCGTGGTGATCGCCATGGCGGCCGCCACGGCCGCCCTGTGGGCCGCCGTCCAGGTGCGCGGCATCCGCTGGAGCCTCGGCGCGAGCCTCGTCATGGGGCTCGCCGTCTCCGGCATGCACTACATGAGCATGGCGGGCGTCAGCGTCCAGGTGCACGCCTCCGCGGGCGGCACCCCCACGGGCGACTCCGCGGCCTCCATCCTCGCCCCCATGCTGATCGGCCCCCTGTGCTTCCTGCTGCTCGCCGGGGTCGTCGTCATGGTCGACCCGATGATGGTCATGGGCCGGCCCGACTGGCGCGACGCCAGGGAGTCCGCCGACCAGGTGGGGCGCCCCGCCGTGCACATCCCGCGCCCCCGCCGGCCCGCCGACCAGGAGCACACCGGCAGCCCGCAGCGCCGCTGACCGCGCGGCGCCGCAGCCCGCACGGACGCGGACCGGGCCCGGTTGTCAGTGGGGGGTCGTACGGTGGAACCCATGCGGCCCGTATCCAAGATCGAACGCACGGTGGCACCTTTCGAGGTCGTCAGCCCCTACCAGCCGAACGGCGACCAGCCCACGGCCATCGCCGCGCTGGAGAAGCGCATCCGCGCAGGTGAGAAGGATGTGGTCCTGCTCGGCGCGACCGGCACCGGCAAGTCCGCCACCACGGCGTGGATGATCGAGAAGCTGCAGCGCCCCACCCTGGTGATGGCGCCGAACAAGACCCTGGCCGCCCAGCTGGCCAACGAGTTCCGCGAGCTCCTGCCGAACAACGCGGTCGAGTACTTCGTCTCGTACTACGACTACTACCAGCCCGAGGCGTACGTCCCGCAGTCGGACACCTACATCGAGAAGGACTCCTCGATCAACGAGGAGGTGGAGCGCCTGCGCCACTCGGCGACGAACTCGCTGCTGACCCGCTGCGACGTGGTGGTGGTCGCCTCCGTCTCCTGCATCTACGGCCTGGGCACGCCGCAGGAGTACGTGGACCGCATGGTCCCGCTGAAGGTCGGCGACGAGATCGACCGCGACGACCTGCTGCGCCGCTTCGTCGACATCCAGTACACGCGCAACGACCTGGCGTTCCAGCGCGGCACCTTCCGCGTGCGCGGAGACACCGTCGAGATCTTCCCCGTCTACGAGGAGCTCGCGGTCCGCATCGAGATGTTCGGCGACGAGATCGAGTCCCTCTCCACCCTCCACCCGCTCACCGGCGAGGTCATCAGCGACGACGAGTCGCTCTACATCTTCCCGGCGACCCACTACGTGGCGGGCCCCGAGCGCCTGGAGCGCGCGGCGAACGACATCGAGAAGGAGCTCGGCGAGCGCCTCACCGAGCTGGAGAAGCAGGGCAAGATGCTGGAGGCCCAGCGCCTTCGCATGCGCACCACGTACGACCTCGAGATGCTTCGCCAGATCGGCTCCTGCTCCGGCGTGGAGAACTATTCGATGCACTTCGACGGCCGCGAGCCCGGCTCCCCGCCGAACACCCTGCTGGACTACTTCCCGGACGACTTCCTGCTGGTCATCGACGAGTCGCACGTCACCGTCCCGCAGATCGGCGCGATGTACGAGGGCGACGCCTCCCGCAAGCGCACCCTGGTGGACCACGGTTTCCGGCTGCCGTCCGCGCTCGACAACCGCCCGCTGAAGTGGGAGGAGTTCCAGGAGCGCATCGGCCAGACCGTCTATCTGTCGGCGACGCCCGGCCAGTACGAGCTCGCCCGCTCGGACGGCTACGTCGAGCAGATCATCCGCCCCACCGGCCTCGTCGACCCGGAGGTCGTCGTCAAGCCCACCGAGGGACAGATCGACGACCTGGTGCACGAGATCCGCACGCGCACCGACAAGGACGAGCGCGTCCTCGTCACGACGCTCACCAAGAAGATGGCCGAGGACCTCACGGACTACTTCCTGGAGCTCGGCATCCAGGTGCGCTATCTGCACAGCGACGTCGACACCCTGCGCCGCGTCGAGCTGCTGCGCGAGCTGCGCGCCGGGGAGTACGACGTCCTGGTCGGCATCAACCTGCTGCGTGAGGGCCTCGACCTGCCCGAGGTCTCCCTCGTGGCCATCCTGGACGCCGACAAGGAGGGCTTCCTGCGCTCGGGCACGTCCCTGATCCAGACGATCGGCCGCGCCGCGCGCAACGTCTCGGGGCAGGTCCACATGTACGCGGACAAGATCACCCCGGCGATGGAGAAGGCCATCGACGAGACCAACCGCCGCCGCGAGAAGCAGATCGCGTACAACACGGCGAACGGGATCGACCCCCAGCCCCTGCGCAAGAAGATCAACGACATCGTCGCGTCCATCGCGCGCGAGGACGTCGACACCGAGGAGCTCCTCGGCAGCGGCTACCGCAAGAGCGCCAAGGACGGGAAGGGGCTCAAGGCGCCCGTGCCCGCGCTCGGCAAGGAGACCGCCAAGAAGAAGCGCGGCACGTCCGAGCCCGCGACGCCCACCGACCGCCCGGCGGCCGAGCTGTCCGAGCAGATCGAGGAGATGACCGAGCGCATGCGCGCCGCCGCCGCGGACCTCCAGTTCGAGATCGCGGCCCGGCTGCGCGACGAGGTGTCGGAGATGAAGAAGGAACTGCGGCAGATGAAGGAGGCGGGCATCGCCTGACCCACCGCCCCCGCGGGAGGGCCGCTGTGTTGCAAGAGCGACACAAACCCCGCCCGCGGTGGCGGCGCTGTCGGTGCCGCCCTCTAGGGTTTGGACCAACCGCGAGCGCAGGCCGCGGCAACAGGGGACGGTTCGAGAGGGGACAGCGCGTGGGCATCGACTTGACCAAGGGTCAGGCCATCAGCCTGGAGAAGCAGGACGGAGGCACCCTCAGCGCGGTGCGCATGGGGCTGGGGTGGCAGGCGGCCCCGCGGCGCGGCCTGTTCGGCTCGCGCACCCGCGAGATCGACCTGGACGCCTCGGCGGTGCTCTTCGCCGACAAGCAGCCTGTCGACGTGGTCTTCTTCCGCCACCTCGTCAGCGACGACGGCTCGGTGCGCCACACCGGGGACAACCTGGTGGGCGGCGCCGGCCAGGGCGGGGACGACGAGTCCATCCTCGTCGACCTGCAGCGCGTCCCGGTCCACATCGACCAGATCGTCTTCACGGTCAACTCGTTCACGGGCCAGACCTTCCAGGAGGTGCAGAACGCGTTCTGCCGCCTGGTCGACGAGACGAACGGCCAGGAGCTCGCGCGCTACACGCTGGACGGCGGTGGCCAGTACACGGCCCAGATCATGGCCAAGGTGCACCGGGCGGGCGCGGGCTGGAAGATGACGGCCCTGGGCGCGGCGGCCAACGGCCGTACGTTCCAGGACCTGATGCCCGCGATCCTCCCCACCCTGTAGCGGGTCCCGCGATGGCGGCCGAACTGGTGAGAGGGCAGAACCACCCGCTCACCGAGACCCGACTGGAGATCCGGGTGTCGGCCGGGCACCCGGTCGTCGCGGGCGCCACGCTCGCCGACGACCGGGGCGTCGTGGCCGGCCCGGGGCGCGTCGTCCACCCCGGCGCCCCCGCGCTGCCGGGCCTGGAGGTCCCGCGCCAGGCGGCGGCGGACCACCGCCTCGCCGTCGACCTCGACGCGATGCCACCGGACGTGCACCGCATCACCGTGCTGCTCGCCCTCCCGTCCGGCACCGGGGGACCGGCCCGCTTCGGGGCCCTCGCTGCCCCGTTCGTCGCCGTCACGGGACTCGACGGCACCGAGCAGGCGAGCTACACGATCACCGACCTGGACACCGAGTCCGCGGTCGTCGCGGTCGAGCTCTACCGCCGCGCGGGCGCCTGGAAGGTCCGGGCCATCGGCCAGGGCTACGCGGGCGGGCTCGCGGCGCTCCTGGCCGACCAGGGCCTCGCCGAGGCATCCGTGCTGGCCGGCGCCGTCCACGACGCCGTCGCGCAGGGCCAGGCGCGGGCGGTCGCGCCACCACCGCGCGCGGGCGATGCGACCCAGGTGCGCCAGA